>JAKPPK010000557.1 GCA_029547385.1 Candidatus Latescibacterota bacterium | reverse complement strand
GAGATGCCGGACATGTACAGGCCCGGGGAGTACGACCTCGCGGGGACTATCGTCGGAGTTGTGGGAAAACGAGAAGTCATCACCGGCGCTAACGTGCGCCATGGCGACGTGCTGATCGGCTTGATGTCGGACGGCCTGCATACAAACGGATATTCGCTCGCACGGAAGTTGATCTTTGATATCGCCGGCTGGAACACAGACACATTCGTTCCGGAATGGGGCAGGACGGTTGCAGACGCACTTCTTGCCCCACACCGATGTTATCTCCACGCACTTTTGCCGCTGATCGCGCGCGGAATGATCCACGCAATGGCTCACGTCACCGGAGGCGGCATTACGGACAACGTCCCTCGAATTCTCCCGGAGGGACTTTCCGCCCGCGTGCGGACGGCAGCGTGGGACACACCACCGATTTTCCGGACTCTGGTCAGGCTCGGGAATCTCAACGCGGAAGAAGCGTTCCGGGCTTTCAATATGGGTATCGGTATGGTCCTCGTGGTCGACAGCACCTCGGCGGATACTGTACTCGGAGAACTAACCACAGCCGGGGAAACGGCGTGGTTGATAGGCGAAGTAGTCTCGGGGGATCGGAACGTTCAGTATGTCTGAGACACCTCAGAGCGAACCGAAGTCAGTTCTCCGCCGATATCGAAAGTCGCTTCTGTCCGTCTGGGCGCTGTACTCGGCCGCATTGACCGTCAGCATGATGGTGCCCGGGGACAGCGTACCAGACCTCGGATTTTTCGGGTGGGACAAGCTTGCGCACCTGGTTGTTTTTATCGTTCTTGCCTTCCTGACCGCCGGGGCATTTCTTACAAGGGACTGCGTCATCACGATCGTGATGAGCTGGGGGGTGTTGCTGGGGTGCGCAACCGAGTTCGCGCAGGCGCTTGCGCCGGGACGTATTCCCTCCGTCGGAGATGCGGCGGCGAATCTGATCGGAACTGTTTTTGGCGCGCTGCTGGTGAAACGGTATCTCTTGAGGGATTGATCAGGCGGGCGGGTTTCGTTCCTCAGGGTGATGAATCGTTCCGAAGCGCTTCTCGTATTTCTTGATGTTGTCGTCAAGGGCGTTCAAAAGGCGCTTTGCATGCTCGGGCGTGATGATTATCCTCGACACGACCTTCGGCCCGGGCAGACCCGGCACATGAACCGAGAAATCGAGGATTACCTCGGTCGCCGTGTGCGTAATCATGACGACGTTCGAGTACCGTCCTTCGACGTGCTCCCCGAGATTGACTTCCACCGAGTTTTGCCCGCCGTTGGGTTCTGTAGGTCCTATCATAGTGATGAATGATACCGTTTCCTCAGCCACCACACAAGTTGCTCCGGCACCGCATGCGATTGAAATGCGCTCGGTAGCGTTCGAGATCGGCGGGAAAGCTCTTCTTGACGGTGTGTCAGTCACGATTTCGCCGGGTGAGTATGTCGCAGTTATGGGGCGTAACGGCTCGGGAAAGACAACACTTATTCGGCATTTCAATGGCCTGCTCCTTCCCACATCAGGTGAGTGCTTCGCATTCGGGCTGCCGACCCGGGACCCGCGGTGCCTGCGCGAAATCAGGCGGCGAATCGGTCTGGTTTTTCAGGACCCTGACGATCAGATGGTGGCTGTGACGGTTGAAGACGAGATTGCATTCGGCTTGGAGAACCGTGCCGTTCCCCCTGAGGAAATGGACCAACGAGTCGAGGCGGTATTGGACATCTTCCACCTCCAGCACGTCAGGAAACGCTCAACCTCGGCGCTTTCGGGCGGTGAACAGCAACGTGTCGCGATTGCAGCGGTCTGGGCGACAAACCCCGACGTTCTTGTGCTCGACGAGCCCACCTCCATGCTCGATCTCGTTTCCTCTGTGGCACTGTTGGAGCTCCTTAACGAAATCCGGGGTTCCAAAGCGGTCGTCCATGTAACACAGAACCTTCAGGAAGCCGCGCGTGCTGAGCGTTTGATCGTGATGGATGGAGGACGCATCGTGTTCGACGGTCCGCCGCAGCAGGCGTTGGAGGATCGTGATTCCCTGCGCGGGTGGGGAGTCGTCGCCGCGGGCAGAACAGCGTCGCGGAACGCCCCGCCAGGGAAATCAATCGCCATTTCTACCGAAGCACTCAATCACGTGCGCGATGATGGGAATGAAACCAACCACGTCTTGAAAGACGTGACCTTCCAGGCCCCCCGCGGGAGCGTGCTCGCGATAGTGGGCAAATCGGGTTCCGGAAAGACGACCCTGGCATATCATTTCAACCGGTTGCTCGAACCGACCAGCGGAGAAGTCCGTATAGGAGAACGACCCGCCCGCAGCATTGCTCTGCATGAGCTACGACGGATCGTAGGATTGACGTTCCAGAGGGTAGACCTGCAGTTGTTCGAAGCCTCTGTGCTGGACGACGTGGCCTTTGGATTGGTACAACGTGGGATGGAGAGGGCGGAGGCGTACCGACGGGCTCGCCTTTTCCTGCACCGGATGGGCCTGGACCCGGACAGTTTCGGGAATCGCGCGCCGGGAACGCTGAGTACAGGAGAGAAGCGCCGGGTGGCACTGGCGGGAGTCCTCGTCTCAGAACCGGAGGTAATAGTCCTTGATGAACCAACGTCCGGACTTGATGCCGCAAGTGTGGAACAGTTGTCCGAAATCGTGAGCGAGTTGGCAAATCAGGGCAAGACGCTGCTGATAATCACGCACGATCTCAATTTCGCGGCGCGCACAGCCGACGGTGTCATTCTCGTGGATGAAGGCCGCGCCGAGGTGCTGGAAGGCACAGATCGTCTTGGCGAACTGGCTGCCACATGGCTCGCAGAAACGTTGAGCCGTTTCCGGTCTTCAGCGGCTTGACCCTGACCGCGTCATCACATTCATTCGGGTTGTCCGGGAACGCAGTCCCACCAACGATCGAACGCGGGTACGGTCTTGCTGCGAATTGTCTCCCTCCTTCTTTCATTTGCCTCCGCGTTGATGGCGTTCTCGTGTGGAGCAATGCGCGCGAGAGACAATGACAAGCTCACCATCGTGTGGTACGGGCTTGTAAGAAATGCCTCCACCGTGAACCCTGTGGACCGAATGCTGCGGGATGGCGCCACGGTTTCGCCCGGGGAGGGAATCCAACTTTTCGTTTCGGTCAAACCGGCGGCGTTCCTCTATGTCATCCACCAGTCCCCGACAGGACTTCTGACTGTCTGGTGGCCCTCACAGAGTTCGGGATTCAATGCGTACCTAGAAAAAGAACGCGTTCTGACACTTCCGGCGCGCGGGAAAATTCACGTGCTGGGAGCCGCCCAGGGAACGGAGGCGGTGTATTTGATTGCGGCCTTCAAACCTGTCACCCGCGTGGACAAGCTGACGAAGGAAATCCAATGGCTGTTCGCTTCCGCCCAGGCCTTCGGTTCAGGGGTGCCGGCGCGACAGGTAAAACAGATGCTTCCAAGGGGTCTTGTCTGGCGACTTGATGCAAATACTCCGGTAGGCCTTACCGACCAGCGAGTTCCTGTCGCTACCACAGTTCGGTGTATCGGGAGAATCGCCGGGGGCGGCACTGCCACGAGCACTTCCGACTCGCAAAATACCGTGATTCCGGAACAGGTCAGAGGTGGCGACGTCGTCGCACGAGTAATCCGATTCCAGCGTCAGTTGCGCTGAATTCATGCCCGGATGCGCGTGAATTCCTTTCTCGTGGCACCGGGTTCCCGGACGACCACCGCGCCGATATCGTAGCAATCGTACACGGCAGTGACGGACTTGTCAGCCGCGATCCGCTCCCACGCCCTGGCCATTCCCGAAGACCACCGGATGTCGTCAAACACCAGAATGGCCCCTTCCGACGAGGCTTCGATGATCATTCCAGCGTAATCCAGCGTCGCCCTTTCGTCGTGGTGGCCGTCGACAAACGCGAAATCTACACTGCCCGCCTCTTTCAACGTGTCCGGCAAGCCTGTTTCGAAACTCGAGTTTACTATCTGAACATTGTCATATCCCAGCAGTGTCATGTTTCTCTTCGCGCATTCCGTGAGCGAGGGAGATCCCTCGATGGTAAACAGGCGCCCCGATCCGTTCAGTTTGAGTGCAGCAGCAAGGTATGCGGAAGAGATCCCCAGATTCGTGCCAAGTTCGATGCAGTTGGCAGGCTTCGTTTTTCGAACAAGGCGGAAAAGAACCCGGCACCACCGCGCGGGCACACTGGAGTACCGACACTCATGCGCCACTCGGGTAACCCGTGAAGCCACGGCTTCGCCAGACCCGAAGTGGAAATCCGAAATGGTAGCCGTGGAGCTGAGAAGTTCCTTGCGCAGGCCTTCAATCCGTCCAACTTCAGGTCCCCGCTCTTCCTCAAGCGGTGCGAAAAGGTGTTCTGGAGGTAGTTTTGCGGCGTCGTGCGCGCGTAGCACATGACCCAGCCGGCCAAAGCGCCGACGGAATGCGAAGCCGGACATCCCTCCGTTACCTTTCCCCGGGTCTTGCGGTGCGCGTGCGTGGCGGTGCAGAACCATCGCTCATGCGGCCGACGTCTCAGTTTCCTTCAGGCTGCCTCGAAGAATCTCGCGGACCTCGTCCCCCTGCAGGTTTTCTCGTTCGATCAGCGCATTTGCAAGCCGGTGTAACGCATCCGTGTTGTTTTCAAGGAGTTCTCGAACTCGTTGATATCCTTCAGACACAATTCTTCGCACTTCGTCATCTATCTCCGCCGCAGTTTCTTCGCTGTAGTGCACCGCGCCCCCGCCGACCGGTTGCGCGAGGAATCCGGGAGCTTCCCCGTATGACACCAGCCCGAGACGGCTCATACCGTAATCCTTCACCATGTGCTGCGCGATGCGGGTGGCACGACGGAAATCCGTTCCCGCACTTGTTGATACGTCACCAAACACAATCTCTTCGGCTACGCGGCCGGCAAGCGCAACCGCAAGGCGGTCCTCCAGCTCCTCCTTGGACATGAGATACCTGTCTTCCGTCGGTTGGTACGTAGTCTGGCCGAGAGAGGTTACACCTCGCGGTATGATCGAAACACGATGCACCGGGTCAGTGTGAGGCAGGGCTTCCGCGACCAGCGCGTGTCCCGCTTCGTGGAACGCAGTGATGCGTCGCTCCGTCTCATTCAGCACGCGGCTCTTCCGCTCCAACCCCGCGATGCCACGGTCAATGGCCTCGTTCAAGTCTTCCATGGTTACCGCAGGGTGGTTCTTCCGGGCAGCGAGAAGCGCGGCCTCGTTGATCATATTGGCGAGGTCGGCGCCCACCATACCCGGGGTCCGCGCGGCGATCTGATGCAGATCAACATCCGGAGCCAGTGTTACCTTACGGGCGTGCACGCGCAGTATCTCTTCACGGCCTTTGATACCCGGGCGGTCCACCACAATCTGGCGATCAAAACGGCCGGGCCTGAGCAATGCCTGGTCAAGGGTTTCCGGGCGGTTTGTGGCAGCCATGATGATGACACCCGTGTTGTCATCGAAACCGTCCATCTCCGTGAGAAGCTGATTCAGTGTTTGTTCGCGTTCGTCGTGTCCACCAAGGGGATTCACCCCGCGCGCTTTGCCCAGAGCGTCGAGTTCGTCGATGAAAACGATGCAGGGGGATCTTCCTTTGGCCTGTTGAAACAGATCACGCACCCGGGCCGCTCCAACCCCCACAAACATCTCGACGAAATCCGACCCGGAGAGACTGAAGAACGGAACTCCTGACTCCCCTGCCACTGCCCTGGCCAGAAGCGTTTTGCCCGTTCCGGGAGGACCGACAAGCAGAACGCCTTTCGGAATGCGACCGCCGAGTTTCTGGAACCGCGCCGGTTCTTTGAGAAACTCTACGACTTCCCGTACTTCCTCGGCGGCTTCATCGATACCGGCGACGTCGGCAAAAGTAACCTTCGTCTCCGTTTCCACATACACTTTCGCTTTGCTTTTCCCTATGGACATCGCTCCGCTGGATGGACCTCCCATGCGACGCAAAAAGAAAATCCAGAACCCGATGAGGACAACCATGGGAAGGACCCAGGAGAGAATTTTCGGCCACGGGCCGGGGATAACCCCGCGGTAGGAGATGCCGTGCTCGTCGAGCAGAGAAACAAGCCCCTTGTCGTCCTTTATCCTCACCACGTTGAACGATCGGACGGAATCACCGGCGCCAACTATTCGCCCCTCAATCTCGTCTTCTCCAATCGCCACTGCTGTTACTTTGCGTTCGCGAACAGCCTGGATGAATTCCGTGTAAGACAGCGTTTTGCTGGGAGGTTTTGAGTATTGCCGGATCGCCAGCACGATCATGACCGCGAGCACCGCGTACCAGAGAGAGAACTTCAGGCGCCCGGACACAGATGGTCGTCTTCTGCGGGGTTCCGAAGGTTTGGGCCTCGGATCTGGTTTTTCAGAATCCACGACAACCTCGAGGGGTTCCAATTCAGCTAGACGGATTCGCGCCACGGCTGCGGCAACGGGCACCTAAAAAGATAGCAGGTGCGAGCAGTTATGAGAACGTCTGCAGGTGTGCCGCCCGAATCGATCGGATGATGCCGTGGTCAGTGGAACCGGTTTTGAGTACCATATAGGCGGCTGTGTGACGGCTCCCGCCCGAAGACAAAATAAGGAGGTCGGCAATTGTCAGAAGGCCTGTGGGCTTCCGCTCGTTCCAGATTGTGGTGTAACGACACGCGGTTGGCGGAAAGCACCTGGGGCAGAGTACTCTTGCGACTCCTGCGCACCAGCGTGATCGCCGGCAAGGGGTTCTGGAACGACGAATGCATGCTGCGGGCGACTGCACTGGCATACACCACGCTCCTTTCCCTGGTTCCGCTTCTGGCTGTGGCGTTTTCACTTTTCGCAGCTTTCCCGGAGCTTGAGAATGCCTACGCCGAAATACGCTCCTTTCTGAACGAGTACCTGGCACCGGGAGCAAGCAAGGCCGCCATTTCCGCACTGAACGAATTCATAGCGAATGCAACCACCGGTACGCTCGCGGGAATCGGAACTGCGGCACTTTTCGTCACCGTGTTTCTCATGCTGAGCTCCGTCGAGGAGTCATTGAACCGGATCTGGCGGGCGCCCAAGACACGACCGATTCTGGACAGGCTCATCTACTACCTGGCAATCGTCATCCTCGGCCCTCTCTTCCTCGCGGTATCTGTGAACGCCGCGATTCAAACGGTTCAACGGGAATCACTGGCGCTCAATCTGGTCGAGCCTCCATTCGTGTCCGAGTTGTGGGAGTATTCGCTGCCGCTCCTTGCATCCTGCGCGCTGTTTACGATACTGTTCAAAGCGATGCCGAATACGAAAGTGCGGTGGCCAGCGGCGGTTGCCGGGGGAATCGTCTCCGGGGTGCTGTTTGAAATCGCCAAAAAGGCGTACACCCTGTACGCGTCAAACGCCATCGCGTACAGGACTATCTACGGCGCGATGAGTACAGTGCCGCTGTTCCTTGTGTGGATATACGTAATATGGCTCGTCGTTCTTTTTGGCGCGGAGTTCGCCCATGGTTGGCAAACTATAATCAGCTATCAGAGAATCGCAACATGGGGCCCGACAAGTCAGTACCATCGAGAGCTTCTGGCTGCAGCGCTCGCTGTTGCCACCACCAGAAGGTTTGAGGAAGGCAAACCGGGTCTGACGTCACAGGAAATGGCAGACATCTTTGATGCGCCGCTCGGGATTGTTGAGGAGATCGTCGAGATCCTCAAATCGAGTTCAGTTCTCACGGAATCAGGGCGCGGTATCCTTCCGGCGAAGGACCCGGACAAGTTGACACTCTGGGACGTGGTCGGGCCCTTGAGGAAAGGTGCGGAGACCAGGCCGATTCCCGAGCAGCTTTTTCGTGAGGAGGTCGGCCCCGCTGTTCTGTTCCTCGAAGAGGTCGAGACCGGCAACGAAGAACCGTTTCGATCCATTACGCTTGCGGAACTTGCAGCCAAATCTGCCGTTGCAGAAACTACTCCTGACGAACGCGGACAATGACGGTGTTGCGCGGTCGTATCCCCGCTTGTATTATTAGTATTCCGGGCAAACCAGAACTTCACCTTTGGTAGTAATCATTGCACGTCACCCTCTTTTGGAGGACGATCCGTGGAAAACTTGGTGAGTAACCTTCTGAGTTGGGTCTCTTCGTTCTTCGGGAACCTGTACGCCGATGCCCCGATCATCTGGGGATCGAAGTACCCTGCGTTTCTCGGGGAACTGCTTCTGCTTATCATCGTGATCGACTTGGTGATTTTCGGGTGGCGGCCGTTGGTGAAGAGGTTTTTCCCCAAGTCCTATGGCGCCGTCGATTACGCGTTCGGGCAGGTGACAAACCTGATCTGGCTGTGCATTCTTGTTGCGTTCATGATTTATATCGGCGGTGCGCTCGGGGAAGCCTGGGGCAGATTTCTTGGCGTATCCACAATGATCTGGTCGACGGTCGGCGTGGTTGCTCTCCTCCTCCTGGGCAAACTGGCAGTGAAGCGGCACAGGTAGCCGGCAGCGGGAATACGCACGTTCCATACAAGGAAACCGGTGGCTTCACTACCCCCACCGGTTTTTTGTTCCCCTTTTGGCGCTGACAACCACGCTCGTTATCCCATCCCTGGTGTGCCTATGGGTGTCGTTGCCACTTTTTTCATAGCGCTCGGACTTTCCGCGGACGCGTTTGCTGTTGCCGTTTCGAACGGATTTTCGTCCCGCAGACCGCGGATTGGCGAAGCGTTTCGTTTCGGCGTCGCCTTCGGATCGTTTCAGGCACTCATGCCTTTGATAGGATGGCTCGCAGGCTCGAGCATGGCAGGTTTGTTCGAGGATACTGACCACTGGGTTGCATTCGGCCTCCTTGCGTTCATCGGCGGGAAAATGGTGTACGAGGGAATCTGGGGAGAGGCGACGAACGGCGAGGGAAAGCCCGTGACTTTATGGGTGTTGCTGATTCTGTCGGTAGCCACAAGCATAGATGCCCTGGCAGTGGGAATAAGTCTTTCGTTGCTCAGCACGCCGATATTCATGCCCGCGATGCTTATCGGCGTTACGACATTATGCGTGTCCACTGCCGGCTTCCTTCTGGGGAAACGCCTCGGTCGCTTCTTCGGGCGGAGAGTTGAGGTCGCGGGAGGCATTATCCTGGTCGCGATCGGCGCGAAGATCCTTATCGATCATTTGACACGTGGTGTCGGAGGGCAGGTCTGAACCACATGCGACACGTGTATCCGACGGTTCTGGCCCGCTTTTTTGTATCTTTCGGATGTCTCCTTTCAGGTATCCCTTCATCAGTATGTTCTGCGAACACCCGCATGGGAAAAGAATGACAGACCAGAAACGCATTCGAAATTTCTCCATAATTGCCCACATAGACCACGGTAAATCAACCCTCGCAGACCGCCTGCTTGAATTCACCGGCACGCTTTCCTCAAATGAGATGCAGGATCAGGTTCTGGACAGCATGGACCTGGAACGGGAGCGCGGCATCACAATCAAGATGCATGCAATCCGGATGGAATATGGTGCCGAGAACGGCGAGACGTACGTCCTGAACCTCATCGACACCCCGGGACACGTGGATTTCTCGTACGAGGTGTCACGCAGCCTTGCGGCCTGCGAGGGTGCGATCCTCGTTGTCGACGCTGCTCAAGGTGTGGAAGCACAGACCGTCAGCAATCTTTACCAGGCGATCTCCGCGGACCTTGAGATCATACCGGTAATCAACAAGATCGATTTGCCAAGCGCACAGATTCCGCTCGTTACTCAGGAAATCAGGGATCTTCTCGGTGTCGAAGAGAAAGACATACTCCTGGTTTCGGCGAAAACAGGGCAGGGAATCCGCGAGCTGCTTGAAGCCATCGTTGCCCATGTCCCCGAACCCAAAGGTGATCCGGACGCGCCATTGCGTGCTCTCATATTCGACTCTGTCTACGATTCTTACCGCGGCGCCGTAGTGTATGTCCGTGTCGTGGATGGGGCGATTCGCCCCGGACAGAAGGTTCGACTTGCCGCAACGAACGCCGTTCACGATGTCGACGAGGTCGGCTTCCTGAGGCTCGGACGCGTGGCCCGCGATTCCCTTCAGGCTGGTGAAGTGGGGTTCGTGGTCGCGTCGATCAAAACGATCAGCGAGGCACGGGTAGGCGACACGATCCTGGACAACTCCGCTCCCGCGGTTGTTCCGCTGAAGGGCTACCAGGAAGTCAAACCCATGCTGTTTGCGGGCATCTATCCCGTGGACGCGGAAATGTACGAGGATCTGCGGGATTCCCTCGCTCGTCTCAAACTCAACGATGCGTCGCTCGTGTACGAACCGGAAAGCTCTGCTGCTCTGGGTTTTGGCTTCCGTTGCGGGTTCCTCGGTCTCTTGCATATGGAGATCGTTCAGGAACGACTCGACCGGGAGTTCGGCCTGAACATCATCACGACCGTCCCAAACGTGCGGTACCGCGTTGTTACGACGTCCGACGAGGTAATCTGGGTGGACAATCCCTCCAAATTGCCGGATCCGGCTCGTATTGACCGAATAGAAGAGCCGTTTTTGCTCACGCAGATCGTTACGCCAACGGACTATATCGGCCCCATCATGAAACTCGCGACCGAAAGACGCGGCGTGTACGAGACAACGGAGTACCTTTCGCCAAAAACCGTTGATATGCGATTCCAGATGCCCCTTTCCGAAATCGTGTTTGATTTCTACGACAAGCTGAAATCCCAGACCAGAGGGTATGCTTCTTTCGACTACGAGTTTGCAGAGTACCGCCCGTCGAAACTCGTCAAGCTGGACATCCTGATAAATGGAAATCCCGTTGATGCGCTGAGTGTCATTGTGCATGCGGACAAAGCGTTCGCGTGGGGAAGGAATTTTTGCCTGAAACTGAAGCATCTGATCCCGCGTCAATTGTTCGAAGTGGTCATTCAAGGAGCGATCGGCAGCCGCGTGATCGCCCGTGAAGTAGTCCGGCCACTTCGAAAAGATGTCACGGCGAAGTGTTACGGCGGGGATATCACACGTAAGCGCAAACTCCTCGAAAAGCAAAGAGAAGGCAAAAAAAGGATGAAACAGGTCGGAAGTGTAGAGATTCCCCAGGAAGCTTTCCTCGCAGTCCTTCAGATGGACCCCGGTTGAAAAGAGAAGGAGCAGGCAGTGGACAAACCACCAGTGGTCCCCAGCAGCGTTGTGGCTGGTTCGGGGGAAAAAACGGCAACCAGGAAATCCCTTGGCAAGGAATACGTACAGCCTTTGCTTACCGTGCTTCTGGTCGCTCTGGTGATACGAACGTTCGTGATCCACGCATACCGCATTCCATCCGGATCGATGGAGGACACTCTTCTGGTCGGGGATTTCCTCCTTGCGAACCGGTTCGTGTACGGCTCCCCGATCGAGATCCCCTTCACCGGAATCGTGCTGGGAAGACTACCTGCAATATCATCTCCGCAGCGCGGAGACGTGGTGATTTTCGCTTCCTGGGCGGATACGACCGAAGACTTCATCAAACGGTGCGTTGGGTTACCCGGGGATACGATTCTCGTCAGGAACAACGTTCTCACGGTCAATGGCACGCCCTTCAGCCAGACCCTGAGAGCACGCTTCGGCAACGATTGGCGTGTCTTTCCGAGCATCAAGTATACACCGACGCATTATCTCGGAATGTCCGGCATCATGGCCCTGGATCCGACCAACTTTGGTCCGCACGTCGTTCCACCCGGGCACATGTTTGTCATGGGCGACAACAGAAACAACAGCGCTGATAGTCGCTTCTACGGCGACGTCCCGCTCAACCGGCTCAAGGCGCGTGCGCTTGTGATTTACTGGTCCATGGATACCCGCCAACGGCTGTGGAAACTCTCCGAATACATTCGCTGGGATCGAATCGGCAGACTGATCCGCTGACCCCATGCAACCAGACGAACCCTCTGAGACGGCGTCCAAAGAGACAACACCCTGGCGGGTTTATGCAGCGGTTCTTTCTGCGTCGCTCCTTGGCGCATTGTTGCTTCGCGCCTTCGTCATACACGCGTACCGCATCCCTTCCGGCTCCATGGAAAGCACACTGCTTGTTGGCGATTACCTCCTGGCGGAGCGTCTGACATTCGGCTCATTTGTGGAATTGCCCGTCGCGAGGAAGGAGCTGTTTCGCTGGCCGCCCCTGCGGCGACCGAGACGGGGTGAGGTCGTCATCTTTCGCTCGTGGGGCGACCCCGGAACCGAAATCGTGAAACGGTGCGTGGGTCTGCCGGGGGACACGGTTGAGGTGGTAGACAACATCGTGAAGGTGAACGGGGTAGCGTCGGACCCCATTTTCCAGGGCTACTTCGACACGACGCACAAGGTCAACACAGAAGATGTTTTCCCGGTGTCGGAGTGGCGGGCAGTAGAACGTGCGCGCAATTTCGGGCCGCACATCGTCAAACCCGGCCACATTTTTGTTATGGGCGACAACCGTACAAACTCCGAGGACAGCCGCGTCCATGGGGATGTTTCCTTCGAAGCTTTGACCGGGCGGCCGTTGTTCATTTACTGGTCAGTCAACTCGCATTCCGCATCACTGAATCCTTTCGATTCCATCAGATGGGAAAGAATAGGCAAACGTGTCCATTGAAACGCTCACGACAACTTTCGCGGAAGGACGCGCCGTGACGATTCCCAGGGAAATGCTGGAGCACCTCAAAGAACTGGTGGGGGCAAGATTTGTTCTCAACCACGCCACGGAAATGTTACCCTACGAAGCCGATGGGTTGACCGAATTCCGCACTCCACCCGCGCTTGTCGTGCTCCCGAAAACCGCAGAACAGGTTCAGGAATGCGTGAAAACGTGCGTCCGGTTCGGCTTCCCCTTCACGGCACGTGGAGCAGGAACGGGGTTGAGCGGAGGAGCGGTTCCGGCTCCGGGAGGCGTAGTGATCTCTCTCAGCCGCATGAACCGCATCCTGGAGGTGAATTACCAGGACCGAACGGCAATAGTCGAACCGGGAGTCCTCAACCTCGAGCTCAGTGAGCTAACCTCCCCGCAAGGATTCGTATTCATGCCGGATCCCGCGAGCCAGCCCGCTTGCACACTCGGTGGCAACATCGGAGAGAACGCGGGCGGCCCGCATTGTCTGAAATACGGGGTCATGGTGAACCATGTGCGGGCGCTGGAGGTGGTAACCCCGACAGGTGACCTGGTGACACTCGGAGGCGCCGGAGGGGATGCCGTCGGATACGACCTTATGGGCCTCTTCATCGGCTCCGAAGGCACTTTTGGAATCGCTACCCGGTTGTTTTTGCGTCTTGAGCCCACCCCTGAAGCTGTCAGGACCGTTCTCGCCGACTATACGTCAATCGCAGAAGCGTGTCAGACGGTTTCCGACATCATAGCCGGAGGAATGGTTCCAACTGCATTGGAGATCATGGACCGCCGAACAATCGGTACCGTGGAGGCATCGGCACTCGCGGCGGGGTATCCTGTCGATGCGGAAGCGGTGCTGATCATTGAGGTCGACGGGTTGCCGTACAGCCTTGATGATCAGGTGGACAGGATCACGGAAATCTGTCGGAAGAATGGCGCTCGCAGCGTACGGTTCGCATCGGACGAATCAGAACGAAAACGCCTCTGGGCGGGCAGGAAGGCCGCTTTTGGCGCGTCGGGGCGCATCAGCCCCGATCTACTGGTGCAGGACGCCGTAGTGCCGCGTACGCGGCTCGCCGAGATTGTGCCTCGGATTACTGAGATCTGCGACCGGCACGGCGTGAAGGTCTCCAACGTGTTTCATGCTGGCGACGGGAATCTCCATCCCAACATCGGGTATGACAGACGCAACACGGAAGAGGCGCGGAGAGTGAAGGACGCGCTTGCCGAAATCATGGCAATCTGCGTGGCAACCGGCGGTACAATCACCGGCGAACACGGAGTGGGTCTGGAAAAGGTCGATTTCATGCCTCTGTACTTCGACCGAGCTACCCGGGAAGCCATGTTGCGCGTGCGATCCGTCTGGGATCCAACGGGGCTCTGCAACCCCGGAAAGGTTCTTTCCAGTCAGGATTGACGGCGGCACGCGCAGTTCAGCGGGCGTCTCGCAGGACGGCAATCTTGCCGGTGGCCGTGTTCGATCCCTTCTGCGCGATATAAAGATAGACGCCGGAAGCAACTGCCCGGGCGGGTGACCGCGTTCTTCCGTCCCACGTTACCTGTCCGATGCCAGAATCCGTCGCCTCCCACACCAGATCCCCCGTAATGGTGTAAATTCTTACCGTCGCACCGGGCGTGACGACGATCGAGAGCGGCGTGCCCGTAAGCACGTAGTCCGAGCCCCGCTGGGAAATTCCAATCATGAAGGGGTTCTGCGAGGGTTCCGCAATGATGTTGTCGCCTGCGCCAACCGGGGGGTACGCTTCGTACCTCGCGAGGCCGGAAGGCGTTCCAATCCACAGATAGCCCCGTGCCCGGTCAAATGCCAGTGAGGTAACCTTTCCCTCTGTATCGACAAGGCGTTCGACGGGCAGGGTGATCACCTGCTTTGTGGGAAGAACCTGGGCGAGCCCTTTATCCGTCCCCACCCACACGACATCGAATGAGTCCACGAGGACCGCGTTCAGGCTGTTCGATGGCAGACCATCATCGAGAGTGAAATGGCGGGTCGTCAGGCTGTATCGATTGGTTGCGCGGGCAAATTCGCCTTGGAAGAGCGTCAAACCGGCATCCGTAGCGACCCAGATCTCTCCGTTCCGAGCACGTGCGATACTCCGCACATTCCGGCTTCGCAACCCAACATCGGAGTCGATTCCCTGGCGCCCCAGTGTGCCGACGAACTGGTCGTCCGACCCATCCAAAGGAGTGCTGTTCGTGTCAATCAGAAGCACACCCGCTGACGAAGTTCCAACCCACAGCACGCCGTATCGGTCGAGCGTGAGTGCCGTCACATTCAGCGTGCGCGAAATAGTCCCGTTCTCCATGAACTTGCGCATGATCTGGTATGTGGTGCCGCTGCCGGGGGCGAAACCGGGGGAAAGGGCGAACACTCCACTGTGCCAGATGCCCGCGTACATGACTCCGTCCGCGCCGCTGTGGAAGGCCTTCGTGACGAGGTAATCAGGGCTGCCGTCGAGCCCCGTCAGAGGGCTGTTGGCGGTACTCACCGTTACTGCGTGAAGCGGAGCGGTACCCTCGCCCGAGACCACTCCGATCCCACCACCCCAGGTTCCTGCCCAGATCCTGTTTTGCCCGTCCACCACAATCGAAATGAATCCGCCATCGGGTTCCCCGGCGGGCGGGGATGGCATCCCGTTCTGGGCGGGCGGAAGATGAACCCAGGTGTTGTCGCGGAAACGAAATATCCCGTACTGCGCCGCCCCACGTGTCGGTCCCGGCGCCACCCAGACGCCGCCTGAGGTATCAAGCACGATATTTGTGAAAGCGTTCGTAGGGGGGAAGTCCACCCCCGGCATCTTCGTTACTACAGGCGTCGCGCCCTGGACCCGGTAAGTTCCTGCCTCTCCGGCGGCAATCAGGGCTACCCCCTCCAATGGAGCAAGCGCTTTGACGGGAGATGACAGGTCCGCTATGGCTTCCCAGTTCACGCCATCGGTTGTCCGCAACAACCCGCGCGAAGACGCCATCCAAAGGGCTCCGTCATGCACCGCGAGGTCATAGACAGACGCTGCAGGGCCCGTCAATACCCATCCGGACGTGGTTTCCACTTTGACGCCGTTGAGAGTTGCCACGTAGACCTTTCCGTGGAACGAGGCGATAGAGCTTACCCCCGCAAAAGAGTCCTCGACGCTCGTCCAGGAGTCAGGAAGAAGTGGATTGCCATCAAGTTCCGCCCACGAAAGGCCTCGAGCGGTGCCGGCGTAGATTCGCCCTCCCACCACAGCGAGAGCTGACACTGCCTGGTTGCGCAGATCGCTGCGGGCGCCAAGCTGATGGTAGTTTTCCACCACCCGGTTGGTCCCACGGTCCAGAACCGTCACTCCGGTGGAGTGCCCGACATAAAGCCGGTTTTGCCAAAGGAACAATGCCACGACACGGGATACCTGGCCACTGAGCAGCGGAGGTTCCAGAACCGGGAGCGAAAGGTTTTTCCTTCTTGTAAACCGGAGAATGCCTCCTTCCCCGGTGCCGAACCACGCAGTGCCCGCACTGTCGACGATGACCGACAGTATACTTCGATCCGGCAGACCGTCACTCGGGCTGTACGTCCGTGCGGAGCCGTCCACGAGACTCGAACGGATGATTCCTCCTTCCGTTGCCGCCCAGACAGCATCCGGTCCCGCCGCGATGCGGTGGATGACAAGGCGGCTGTACGAACGCCAGTCGCCAACCGATGCCCCTGCATCGCCGCAGATACCCTCCAGGAGGATCAGAACGGCTAGTACGAGAGAGCGGCGCACGAAACCTCATTCCTCCACTGGGAGTGTGAAGGGAACGAACCTGCCACGGGTGAAAAGCAGAATCCGGGAGTCTCGAAAAGCGACACGCGGAAAACTGACGTCCACGGCACGGACTCCGCCGGTTCTGGAGAGTTTCGCCACAACCACCGTACCTGCATCAGAGTCGATGGTATCCCCTACTCCGACCACACGTTCCGTCAGGTGCGCTCTGGCCCTCAAGGGCAGGAATTCTCCCTCACCCTCGGTAAGTTCCAGTGTCATCGTGGTCGCGTCGCGCCGGGAACACTTCACAACCCCGAGTGGATCGCAGAGAGCAAGGTGCGAAATGACGTCTACCCCTCCGGCCGTGCCGCCATGGATACGGAAAAACGACTCTGTATTCCCACCAAAAACGGGCATCCGCCGCACCTTGGCAGGCGTTGTCAGAATCAGAACCCTTCCGATGGAATCGCCGCGCGCGTTCGCCAGAAGAGAGGACAATGCGGAGCGATTGGCCGCATCCGCGATGGCCCACTTCCGACGCTCGTTTGCGAGGCCGAGCGCGAACGCGAGCACCAGCAGGGCAACCAGAGAGACACGCCACCTCTCGGAGAAGGAAGCGCAGACACTCGCGAGAACCATGCAGATACCGACAGAGGGCAGAAACAGGTACCAACGCATGGTCGCGCGATAGGTAGGAACAATGCTGACACACAGCCAGATCAGTCCCCACAGCATCGTGGAACGATTACCTTGGGTGCGCCACACGGCGAAAAGAGCACCCGCGCCGCACAGGGCACCCGCGCAGACGAACAGCACTGGTCGTTCGGCAAACCAGCGCAACAACACTTCATAATCAAGGGGAGAAATAAGAAGGACAACCGAACCGGCAAGGTTCACGAACGCTTCTCGAACAGACACTGCCCACGAAAAAGAATGCAGGAACGGGCTGCTGCCGGCAATCATCGCTCCCCACAGAAGCGGCAACACCCACCACGCCGCCGTTTTCCGCAACACGGTGGAGACGGGGGGGTGTGTGTCTTGGTGAGAAACCCTTGCCCATTCAGCTCCGACGGCGAGGAAGGGAGTCAAAAGCGCGATTTCTTTGCTGCACAGCCCCAGGAATTCGGCGGACAGGCCGATCCATATCCAGCGCTTCTTCCCTGATTCGCTCCAGTGCACGAATGCAAGAAGCGATCCCAGAATGAAAAACGACGCAAACAGGTCCGTCCTGCCGCTTACCCATGCAACGTTCATCGTGTGCAACGGGTGGACAACGAACAGGAGAGTAGTCGCGAGTCCCACGAACCGTGAGCCGACGACCTCTGACACAAGCAGGAAGACCAGCGAACACGTGAGGCTGTAGACGACGAGATTGCTGAGATGGTACCCCCCCGGCGCTGTTCCCCAGAACGAGTATTCGCCGGCGGTGAAAAGGACCACAAACGGGCGGTAGTACGCCTGGTATCCCACACCCTGCGCACCAGTCTCCGGAAGCAGAAACGGCCTGATGCCGTCCCACCCGAAGAAACGCATGCGGTAAATCAGGGCGACATCATCGGACGCGAACGCCAGGTTCCATACCCCGAAGTACACAATGAATCCGGCCAGACCTGCGCCGAGAGCCCACGCCCAACGGCGATGGGTCAAGATGTCCGTCTTCGCGCACGTTTCCACGCGGCCATCCCTCCGCCCGCTACGCCGATAAGCGAGACTGCGCCGGCAATGACGACAATCCAGTCACCCCACAGTACGTAAGGCGTGACTTTCTCCCGCGGACCTATAGTGCCAATCAGTGTTTCTCGAGTGAAAATCCCCGCTTCCTGAACTCTTCTCCCCCACGGATCATAGAAGGCTGAGATTCCCGTATTGGCGCAGCGGGCCACCCACACGCGATTCTCAATCGCGCGAAATGAGGCAAACGCCGCATGCTGGTAGATCAGCGATGTCTTGCCGAACCACGCGTCGTTGGTCACAACGACAAGGAAATCCGCTCCCGCGCGAACAAAGTCGCTCATCACCCTCGGAAACACCGATTCAAAACAGATCCCCACCCCGAAATTCCCCGCCGGGGAATGGAATACCGAGAAGCGATTGCTCGGCGACCAGCGTGCGATACCCAGATTCATCTTTCCGAGGAACCCGAACGCGCTTTCATACGGAACCCGTTCCCCAAAAGGCACGAGGAACGTTTTGTCGTAGTATTGCACGCTGCTGGTCCCGGGAATTATGAGCGCTGCGGAGTTGAACTGGGCATCACGCGGAAAGTCCTGAGCCGGAAGTCCACTCAGGATGGGCGCGCGAAGATGCCGCGTCAGGCTGTCAAAATACGCAACATAACGCGGGTTGATGTTCCTTCCGGAGTCAAGACTGAAGGGAGGCGCATATACGACGTAATCCGGGATTGCCGTCTCGGGCCAGATCACGAGGTCGGCGCTTCCAGGAGGAATCTGCATTGTCTGGTCCATCATGGAGTCCATTGTGGCGCGAATCCCCTCGTCCGCGTCCCATTTGGTATCCATTCCGATGTTCGGTTGCACCAGCGCAATGCGAGTTCTTGCGGGTACTGTGGGATTTTCGGACATGCGCCACGTACCGTACGTTGCCGACGCCGCTACAACAAGCGCAAAGGTCGCGGCGAAACCCGTGGCTCGCCGCGCGTTGACCGGCACTTCCTGCATCGCTCGAAACGCAAGCACGTTCAACGCTACGACCCAGAGCGAAACCCCGAGAACACCCCAGAAATCTGCCTGTTGAATCAGGCCGAGCAACCGTGATTGCGAGTGGGCGATCACCGTCCACGGAAACGCGAACTCGCTCACGTATCTCGAGTATTCGACTGCTACCCAGATGAACGGCACAAACCAGACCCATCTTCGGCCGACCCAGCGAGCGGTCAGTCGGAAACAGGCGCAAGCGGCGGCATAGTAGACCCCCAGAACAAGGCTGGCAGCGACCCATGCGGCAATGCTGAGAAGCCGTGGTATGTCAACGTGAAATGCGATCCAGTAGAGCGAACACACGTGGAACGCGACGCCGAAGACGTACCCCAACCCCGCCGCCCGCCTGGTGTCCGCGCCATCCAACGCGAAGAGCAATGGAACCAGAGCTACCCAGGCCAGGGGGCCTGAAGGGAGTGGCGGAAACGCGGCCGCAAGAAGTACTCCGCTCAGGAGACTGAGTAACACCTGCCTCGAACGTACGTTCATGATTCCTTCAGGAAGCCTTCTCGCCGGGAACAGGTCTGATCACGCCGCCGCCGAGAACAAGGTCATGATCATATACGACAAGCGACTGCCCGGGCGTCGCTGCTCGTTGCGGTTCTTCGAAGACGAACGCCATTGACCCGCCCGGAGCGGGAAAGACTCGGCCGCTTGCCCCGACGTGCAGGTATCGAATCTTCGCCGTGCTTCTCGTTCCGGCGTCGGGTGCGGGTCCGAGAGACCAGTTAACCTGCTCCGCATGTACCGTAGTGGTTTCAAGATCGCTCGTATCGCCGATCCAGACGGTGTGAGTCGGTGGGTCTATCCGGACAACGTAACGGGGCCGGCCAAAGGCTACTCGCAGTCCTTTTCGCTGGCCTATGGTGAAATGTGCTGTTCCGCCGTGGGTCCCTGCCGGTTCGTTGCTTCTGAACGTGCGCAACTCACCTGGCACGAAGCCGGGGGACTTCTGTCCGGAACGCTCGTCCATTTCCCTGAGGAAGCGCACGTAGTCATTGTCAGGGATGAAACAGATTTCCTGACTTTCGGGTTTGTTCGCGGTGCAAAGCCCACGTTCAGCAGCCATTCTCCGCGAACAAACCCGAAAGT
>JAKPPK010000550.1 GCA_029547385.1 Candidatus Latescibacterota bacterium | reverse complement strand
CGGACGGCGATGGTGATGCCGACGCCGACCTGAATGCCGAACACATTGTGCGTCGTGCCGCTCAATTTGGGGTTTTGCCGCACATTGCCGTGCAAATCGATGTGCCAGATGTGGGTGAAATCTTTGAGCAGGTGCTTCCG
This sequence comes from Candidatus Latescibacterota bacterium, assembly GCA_029547385.1. GTDB lineage: Bacteria > Latescibacterota > MWCZ01 > MWCZ01 > MWCZ01 > MWCZ01. The sequence goes on along the minus strand of JAKPPK010000550.1, from coordinate 2,341 downwards.
CATCCCGTCGAAGGCGATCAGATCGACGAAGCTGTTATTCGACACGAAACACACCACGCCGTCCCGACCCTCAAGCCGGTCCGTCGCCCACCGGAAGAACTTCACGTACATGTCGGAAAGGGCGTTCCGGTTGGTGGCTGTGGAGTCTTTCGCGTATGTGTCGCGGATTCTTCGGTCCACCACCGGGTATTTGCGGTTCTTGTTCGCGTCGTTCTCATTCTCCTGCCCTACGTTGTACGGCGGGTTGCCGATGATGACGGTGATAGGGGCTCCTTTTTCGCGCGTCACCCGTTCGGTGTTCTTTTCCACGAAAAGACTTGTCTGCTTCGGCTCGGCGAGCTCCAGCGTATCCACGAAGCACAGGCCCTCGAAGGGCTCATAGCTGCCGCTCAGCTCCCAGAACCGGTGCTCGATGTTGAGCGAGGCGATGTAGTAGGGCAGCAACATGATCTCGTTGGCGAAGAGCTGCTCGCGGTAGACGCGCTTGAGATCGGTGGGCGGGATGCGCCCGAGCAGGTTGACGATGAAGCTGCCGGTGCCGGTGCACGGGTCGAGAATCTGCACGCCGGGGCTGCCGAGGGAGAGGCCGAACTCGTCTTTCAGCACCTGTTCCACGCTTGCGCACATGAAATCCACAATGGGCTGCGGCGTGTAAACGATGCCGTGCGTATCGGCGATTTTGACCGAATACCCCTGGAAGAACCGTTCGTACACCGTGTTGATGAAGTGCTGTTTCTCGGTGAAGTCGCTCACCGTGCGCGCGGCGTTCTCGATGGCGACGTAGAACCGGTCGAGGGACTTCAGGAAGTCGGCCCGGCTGAAGCTTTTGCCCGCAAGCGCGGCGATCACCTTCTCCACCTCGGCGGCCACCGCGTTTTTCTGCCGGAAATCGGAGTAATCAAACACCTCGCTCATGATACGTTCGGTGAGCAGGTGTTGCACCAGCATTTCATCCACGGTGGCCTCGCTCATGTTCGGGTTGAGCGAAGTCCGGCACAGGCGGAAGAAATCGTCGAACGCGGCGATGAAGGCAGGGTTATCGGTGTGCGCCTTCTGGATGATCTCGAGGAGCCCTCTGGCGAGGTCGGGCACGCGCTCCTTGAACTCCTCCATGGCCCGGTGGAATTCCTCGATGTGCGGCTCGGAGTAGCGGTAGAACTGGGTGAGCAGGTTGGCGAGGTTTTCCGGCTTCGTGATGTCGGTGCTCATCACTTCCCTGCCGTCCTGATACAGCACTGCACGCCGGGAGTTCTCGAAGATGGTGTTCTTCAGGGGGTAGCCGTCCGCCCGTTTCGCCGCGATTTCCCTGCCGAGGTCGTCCTTTGCGTCTTTCGCCTCCCACGCGCCGCGCTGCTGGTTGTATTCGTCCACCAGTGCGCCGTCAAGGACGATCTCCCGACCGTTCACCTTCATGTGGTGTTCGGTCAGGAGCGTCCACTTGCGTTCCCGGCAGGTTTTCTCCAGCAGGTGCTGAAACGCCACGCGGATGGTGGTTTCGTTGGTTGCGCCGTGTCCGGCGAGGCTTGCGAGTTCGGCGTAGTACTGGCGGAGCGCCTGCTGCGTGGGCCTGATCAGAATTCCCGATTCAGATTCGGACGGCATGGCCGGATTCATCCTCCACGGTGAATACGGGTGGTAGTAAGGAGAATATACGGGGGTTGGGGGGCTCCCTCACCCCTCCTGCGCGATGCGCAGGCAACCCCTCTCCCGAAGGGCGAGGGGAGAACCAGCGCTGGTATCAGTTCCCTCACCTCTGCTCCCCCTCACCCCCCGACCCCTCTCCCGAAGGGCGAGGGGAGAACAGGTGCACCCCCTCTTCCACCCTCGGGGGAAGGGAAGTCGCGCATCGCGCGGCAGGGATCAGGGGGAAAGGTCCCCACCGCCAACGACGCGTTGACGAGGTACAAGGCGGCGCCAATCTACCCGCGGGATGAGGAAGCAAGAGTGGCATCAGCCTCCCTCACCTCTGCTCCCCCTCACCCCCAACCCCTCTCCCGAAGGGCGAGGGGAGAACAGGTGCACCCCCTCTTCCACCCTCGGGGGAAGAGGGGGTTGTTCGCCCTGCGAACGGGGGGTGATGAGGGAACGCTACACCTCGCTCAGCAACTTGTGCCCCGGACCAAGTTCGTGCCGCGCCTCGCCTTCGAATTTCAGCTCGATGGGCGTGGAAAGCACATCCGGCGCCTTCTCGGGAAGGCCCTTGATCACCAGGCGATCGGCTTTCTGCGTGAACTTGAGCACCGCGCCGCCCATGATCTTCGCCGACAGGATTTTGCACCGCAGGCCGCCGATGGCAAGTTCTTCTCCCGGCCACCGGTTGCAGTGGTAGTACAGCGTATCG
>JAKPPK010000539.1 GCA_029547385.1 Candidatus Latescibacterota bacterium | reverse complement strand
ACAAAACGGAGTCCCGTCACGTGCGCGTCCGGAACCGGCTCCATCCACACGGTTTGCCAGATCCCCGTGGTGCGCGTGTAATGGCACCCATGCGACTCATACCGAATTGACTGTTTGCCCGAAGGCTGAAGGGGCGAACGCGTGTCGTCCTCCGCGAACACGGTGAGTACGTTCGTTCCGGCACCAAGCGCGTCAGTCATGTCAAACGAGAAAGGCGAGTACCCGCCCCGGTGCGAACCTAGAAGCTTCCCGTTGACCCACACATGCGCCAGGTAATCCACTGCGCCGAAATGCAGGATGATCCTCTTGCCACTCCAGTCTTCCGGGATCGTGAACGTGCGACGGTACCACACGCCACCCATGAAATCAGTATTAGCGATTCCCGAGAGTCTGCTTTCAGGGCAGAACGGTACAACGATCTCCTGGGGGAGATTGGTGCCGGGGTTTGCCAGACCGCGCGAAACGCCACTGAGTCCGGGATCAAGACAGAACTGCCACCTGCCGTTCAAGTTTTGCCACTTTGCGCGGACCAGGTCCGGGCGGGGATACTCGGCGCGGGGACAAGAAGACATCGGTTACTCCTGAGAAATTGAGTCAAGTCTCCAGTGAAATCGTCAAACGTGAAGGTCGAACGCCAGGCACTTGTGAATGCGCCTCGATCGTGACTGGGCGATTGATACCCTCGAGGGAAAACTCGGAAGATGCTGTTTCGCCGGGCAGAAGAGTGAATTTCCATTCCGGAAAATCGCGTGGGTCAGGTTCCCCGGCGCGGTGAACCCGAAAACGAAGTGATCCCTCTGCGGGGGTGTCTCCCAGGTTCTTCGCCGAAACCCTGACGCCATCTCCGTCTTCGCGATTAACATGTTCCAGCTTCGTTCCGACTCGGGGCGGAATCGAAGTACGAACTTCGTTACGAACGAGACCGATTTCCTCCACCGGTATAGGGTCAAACCCCGCCTGAAGCAGAGGCGAGTTCGGCTCAATCGCGAACACTCCGTACGCCGGGTCGCAAAACGGGGGCTCCACGTCGACGAAATTGTCGTGAATCTCAACGAGCGGTGCGGCGCTTTTGTCTATTCGTACCCATTCACCCAGACACACGTTGCGCGTGATGACGTTCCCTTCCGCGGGAACACCGGTGGTTCCCGAGAAATACGGTTCGATCGCGGCGAGTTCGGGATATCGAAGGCGGTAGGGAGGCTCTAAAGGGCGCATTTTCTCGTATTGCTCCTTCATGAACCCCATGACCATGCGGCGCCATACCGGGTGATCGCTTGTCCCCCTGCTGTCAAGTTCGATTGCAGGGTGGCAATCCACAAATACGTTGTTGCGTACGACGAAATCTCGTCCACCGCCGAGAAAAACGGCCCGGGTAACGTCCCAGAAGATGTTTTCGCAAATTGTAGTGCCGCTTACGCAATCGTCCATGTACACGGCCATTGAACCCATGCCCACACCACCGGTGTGGTGGATGAAATTGCGCCGGATCAAATTTCCACGGAACGTGTAATCCCTTCCGGTGTAGATGGCGCCCGCATCCCCCGTTTCGAGGCACACGGAATAGATCTCGTTGTTTTCTATGGTAATCTCATTTCCCCAGAAAAGAATCGCACAATGGGGCAGGTCATGAATCAGATTGTGTGCGATCAGGTGCCCGACACCGTGAACGTTTACTGCCGTCTGATAGCAACGGGACCAGCGTGCGATATGGTGGATGTGGTTGTTGACCACCACGTGGTCTGCCGGTTCAAGAGTCTGCCGATCGCCTCCTTCGACGTCAAGGCCGCCGTCGCCGTTATTGAACACCGTGCATCCGGCTACCGCCACGTTCCTTCCACCCCGTATCACAATCCCCCGGTTTCCGAGGTTCTTAATGGTGCATGATCTTACTGATACGTGCTCACAGTCCGTGGCGACCAAGCCGTCTCCCCGCGAGCATTCAAGCGTGAGACCGTCGAACGAGACGTGAGAGAC
>JAKPPK010000536.1 GCA_029547385.1 Candidatus Latescibacterota bacterium | reverse complement strand
CGGCGAGGACGAGCACAGTGTGGGCCTGCGCGAAATCCTCGACATCAAGCACGGCGGGATCGAGAAATACGGCGTCAAATACCACTACCTGGGCACGTCCGTGCCGGTGAGCAAGCTGGTGGACGCCGCCATCGAGACCGGTGCGCACGCGATTTTGATTTCCACCATCATCAGCCACAACGACGTGCATCGCGCGCAGATGCGCAAGCTGGCGGACCTGTGTGTCGAGCGCGGCATCCGCGACAAGGTGATCCTCATCGCCGGCGGGACGCAGGTCACGCGGGAGATGGCCGCGGAGACGGGCCTGGATGCGACGTTCGGGCGCGGCACGAAGGGCATTCATGTGGTCAATGCGATGGTGAAGGTGCTCAAGGAGAGAGGGGTGCTATAATTTGTGGTGGGGGATGGGAAACGGGGAGTAAGCGATGAGTTTGCTCCCCGTTGTTTGCGGCGGGCGAGGAGCCGTCCACGAATAGGGCAAGAATGGGCCATGAATGAAGCACGAAGGGGACTGGCATTCGTGAGGATTCGGAGATAGCAGGCGGAACGTGTGCTATAATTGAGATGCAGGGTCTTTGAGACTGGAGGAGAGATGGCGGTCCATCGTTATACTATACAAGCAGTCATTTATCCGGGGGATGAGTCAGGCTACGTTGCTGAATGCGTCAACCTGGCAGTGGTGACACAAGGACAAACTCTGGATGAAACGGTACAGAATTTGCGTGAGGCCATTCTATTGCACCTGGAAGGAGAAGATATGGCCGAATTTGGATTGGCGCCGCATCCTCCTGTGATGGTATCGCTGGAAATGGAACCGGTGTATGCCTAAACTGCGACGGCTTTCCGGCGCGGAAGTGTTGCGCATCCTGGAGCATTTCGGTTTCAGCATCCAGGCGCAACGCGGCAGTCACGTCAAATTACGGCGGATTGGCCCGGCAGGCGAAAAACAAACCTTGACGATCCCGTGTCATCAGGAACTGGATACTGGGACTTTGCGCGCCATCTTGCGTCAGGCCAGCCAGTACATTCCCGAAGATGAGCTGCATCCATTCTTTTACACGGAATAGCCATGCCGGATTGACACAGCATCGTGTGCAATCGTCTCGGAAACTATTCAGGGGCGGTTATCCGTGTACTCCTGGGACACGAATGGGACGCGAATGGGGCCACGAATGAAGCACGAAGGGGACTGGCATTCGTGAGGATTCGTGACTGGCGGTTATTTCCTGGGAGCGGGGTGTGGCAAGCCGTGCTATCATGAGTACACGACGTAAGGTAAACGAGGGGAGGAATGAGCGATGAGCACTTACCCCACAACTTACAAGGCGCGAATCAAGCAAGAAATCGAGCAAATGCCGGAAGAATATCTGCCACTTTTGCTGGAGATGATTCACCTGTTGCGTCAAGGCAT
>JAKPPK010000515.1 GCA_029547385.1 Candidatus Latescibacterota bacterium | reverse complement strand
GTCGTCAAAAATAATCAGGTCGTAATGACGCCCCGTCACCTGCGCATCGTGCGAACTGTATTCAACCGTGTCTTCTTTGTAATGACCGTTCCGATGCAGCAACAGCCCCTTGCCCGACCACTTCTGAGGACGGCCAGACTTGTTCATCTTCGGCGTGATCTCAGGGAAATACTTCCGCACACCCGGCGAATCCAGATACGACCGCGCCCAGCCCACAAACTTGATCGCGTCATCCGCCTTATGTGACACAATCAGAATCCGTATCTCAGGATTCCGGCACACTTCCCACGCGGTAAACGCCGCGTTGCATATCGAACTCTTGAGATGCCCACGAGGAAGCAGACACAGCTTTGCGGGCTTGCTCCATGACCCCATCCACCGGGCCAGCGGACGATGTAGCGGGCCATACAACACAGGGATGCGTAGAATCTTGTCTAGGAAATACCAGAAGTCCGCACGCGCCGCCATGCGAACCGCCTCAAATTCCACCTTCGCCGCTTTACGCGGATGAAGCGCGTGAAACTGTTTGCGTTCCGCCGGAGTGAGCGTGAGATATTTATCGACAATCACACTCACAGCGGTTTGCGCCCAACTATCAGGTACTGATACGTCAACAAGTCCTGGTATTCCGCCTCGTCCAGAGGCCCTATCGTCACCTTGCCCGCCGTCACCGTGCCGTCAGGGTTCCTCGGAATCCCCACCGCCCGAGACAACGGCAACAGTTTCACCACCTCATACCCCGCATCCGCAAACAACTTCTGCATCTCTACCGCCGTAAAGAAGCGTAGATGCGTCCGGTCAAGAATCCCCGCGTCCTGATACTCCCAACGCCCATCACCCAATGCGCGGATCACGTCATAGAACCGCACATTGGGGATACTGGCGAGCACAGCGCCATCCGTGCACAGGAACGGAGCCACCCGCTTCAGGACTTTGCCGGGGTTCTTCAAATGTTCCAGCACGTCACCGAACACAATGCAATCGAAGTACCCGCCCTCGAAAGGCAGATCCATCGTCTCGATGTCCCCGCATATCGCACAATCCAGAACGTCCTGCGCCGCTGCACATACGTCCGGTTCCACCTCGATGCCGATTACCTCAGAGACCCCAAGCGATTTCAGGAGACCCCCAAACGCACCACTGGCACAGCCCACATCCAAAACCCGCGTAGCCCATTCCGGAATGTGCGATGCAATGTCCGCCCGGTTAAAGGCGTAATATGCGCTGGTCCCGCTCAATTGGTTCCCGCCGGAACTCCCTGTTTCTTGCGCAACGCTTCCATCGTCGCCAGGATCTCACTGTCTTCCAGATCCGTGGTCTTATCCACCGTGTCGCAGTCCAGACCCCGCCACTTCATGATCTTCTCGCTCAGCTGCATCCGGGTCTTCGCATCCGTGCTCGGATTGCGGAAGTCCCGTTCCGTCTGCCGCACAATTTCATCCAGCGTAACCGGCTGATGATCGTCGTAACTGGTCATCAGCATCCCGAGATATGAAATGAGTTGCCGCGCCGCCTGCGTACTCCCGTACTTCTTTCTCAGATCCGGTGCGACGTTCGCTATCGTGCTCTTTTGC
>JAKPPK010000508.1 GCA_029547385.1 Candidatus Latescibacterota bacterium | reverse complement strand
TTCTCTTTACTCGATGACCTTGACGATGACGCCGGAGGCCACGGTCCTGCCGCCCTCGCGGATGGCGAACCGTAAACCCTCCTCCATGGCGATGGGCGCTATCAGCTTCACCTCCATCGTCACGTTGTCCCCGGGCATCACCATCTCCACCCCCTCGGGCAGCTTGATGTCCCCCGTCACGTCCGTGGTCCGAAAATAAAACTGCGGCCGGTACCCCGTGAAAAACGGCGTGTGCCGACCACCCTCTTCCTTCTTCAGTACGTACACCTCGGACATGAAATGCGTGTGCGGCGTGATCGACCCAGGCTTCGCCACCACCTGCCCACGCTCCACCTCCTCGCGCTTCGTCCCGCGAATCAGCACACCCACGTTGTCCCCCGCACGACCCTCGTCCAGGGTCTTCCGGAACATCTCAACCCCCGTGCACACCGTCTTGATCGTCGGCCGGATCCCAATGATCTCCACCTCGTCTCCTACCTTGATGACCCCGCGCTCCACTCGACCCGTCACCACCGTGCCCCGTCCACTGATCGTGAATATGTCCTCCACTGGCATCAAAAACGGCTTGTCTATGTCCCGCGTCGGCTCCGGTATGTAACTGTCCACCGCGTCCATCAACTCAAATATGCACTTCGCATCCGCACTGTCCGGATCGTCCGTCTCCAATGCCTTCAACGCACTCCCCCGAATGATCGGTATCTCGTCCCCAGGAAAATCGTACGCGGAAAGCAGCTCCCGAAGCTCCAGCTCCACCAGCTCCAACAGCTCAGGATCGTCCACCTGGTCCACCTTGTTCATGAACACCACCATCGCCGGCACGTTCACCTGCTTCGCCAACAATATGTGCTCCCGCGTCTGCGGCATCGGCCCATCAGACGCCGCCACCACCAGAATCGCCCCGTCCATCTGCGCCGCACCCGTGATCATGTTCTTGATGTAGTCTGCATGCCCAGGACAGTCGATGTGCGCATAGTGTCGCGCCGCCGTCTGATACTCCACGTGCGCCGTGTTGATCGTGATCCCACGCTCCTTCTCCTCCGGCGCCTTGTCTATCTGATCGTACGCCACATACTCCGATAACCCCTTCTTCGCCAAATGCTTCGTGATCGCCGCCGTCAACGTCGTCTTCCCATGATCAATATGACCAATCGTCCCCACATTCACATGCGGCTTCGTCCTCTTGAATGTCTCCTTAGCCATG
>JAKPPK010000506.1 GCA_029547385.1 Candidatus Latescibacterota bacterium | reverse complement strand
GCCACAACATGGCAACCGCGTACAGCACGACTGCCAGCAAATCTCCGAATCGTAACGCCCCCATACGCGTACCTCCGCCCGCAAAGGTTCGTTGTGTGTGATCGTCAGAACGAGAAAAATGAAAGATGAATATAGGCCTTTTCGCTCTGGAGGGCATACCCTTCCTACGGAGGGGTACCCTTCGGGTATCACCACGGCGACGCGTCCCGAAGGCATTGACTCTGCGTTCGTTGGAACCACCTCCGCTGCCGGGCTATTGTGTACACAGGGCAAGTTTGTGCACGACGCGACGGAACCATGATGAACACTCCCGCTGATACCCTTCGTACGATTCTGTCCCGTGTTCGCGCGGAACGGAGGCGTGCGGCTGCGTTGACACTGGCGCTGGCGACGGGCGCTGTCGGCCTGGCAGGGCTGCTGGCTGCGGTGCTTCTTGAGACGGTGGGCGCATTTCCGCCCGTGGGTCGTCTCGCGTTGCTTGGTGGATGGGTTGGTACGACGGCTTTTGCAGCCTCGTTCATCTTTTCGCGAGTACGACGGGCGGTGGGAACGCACGAGACGATCGCGCGCGACATCGAACGCGCTTATTCGGAGTTCAATGAACGATTGATCGCGGGCTGGGAGTTCGCGACGCGTCCGGTTTCCGGGTCGCGGAGCCTCGCCGACTCGGTAGTACGTGAAGCCGCGCTCGTGCTTGAGAAAGTTGATCTTCGCCCGCTGATTTCATGGCGCCCGGTGGCGCGTTCCGCGGGTGCGTTTTTCGTCACCTTTGCGGTGGTTTGCGTTTCGTGGTTCGCCTTCCCGGATCAGGTACCCTCCGCGTTCAACCGGTTGGTCCATCCGACGGTGCAGTTTGTTACGCCGCCCCCGTTCGCCTTCACGCTGAGTCCCGGCAACACGCGGCTGGTTCGGGGCGATACGCTGACCGTGAAGGTGCGTTTCAGCGGGTCGTACCCCCGGAGTGCGGTCGTGTTTTCGCGTGACCTTCAGACGCAGGCATGGCGAAGCGATATCGTCAGCGTGGGAGACTCCGCTCTGCTCATTTGGCAGGCGCTGCAGTTGCGGTCGGACATCGAATACCATGTTGTGGCGGGAAAACTGGAATCTCCGACATATCGAGTAACCGTGGTGAACCCTCCCGCGGTGGAGCGCTTCCGCGTTGTTCTCACCTACCCGGGTTACACGGGAATGAGCCCTGATACGCTGCCGGAAAACGAGGGTAACATTGCCGCTCTGACAGGTACCGTCGCGTCGTTTGCGGTGCACCCGAGCAAACCGGTCCAGCGGGGAGAATTGCGTTTCTTCGGGCGAGACACCGCGGTGGTGGCGCTTCGAAAGGAAGGCAACGCCCTCGCCGCCAACTGGACGGTACGACACTCGGGTGATTACACGATTCACCTCGTGGATGAGTTCGGGCACTCA
>JAKPPK010000505.1 GCA_029547385.1 Candidatus Latescibacterota bacterium | reverse complement strand
CCACTCGATGACCGGGGAGGTGCGGTGCGCACGCCTTGGGCGTGTGCTGGATTCCCGCCTTCGCGGGAATGACGGCATCGGACACGAGAGCTATGCTCAAGGCGCAGTCGTGTGGATTCCGCGTGCGGCTGGCACTCGACGACCGATGAGGTGCGGAGTGATCTTCACGACTGCCCGCCGCTCACTCCTTCTCGTCGTCTTCCTCAGAGTCCTCTTCCTCAATTTCGCCGCCCAAAAGCCGGGCCGCGATCCTCGTATCCACGTTCTTCAGGGTCACCGCGTTCACGTTTGGTGCCGATTGCACGGAGAAGTGGTAATTCCCTCCGCCGGACGCCGCGCCTACGCCTGTCTGCCCTTCCAGATATGCAAGGAGCTGGCCCGCTGCAAGGGCAACAATGGCAGTCTTCTCCTTGTCAGTCGCGGTTGGAAAGACCTCCAGTTCAAGCGCGTTCAGGTACGGGTCGTCCGTGAGTGCCACCGCAGCCTGCCGCAGTCCTTCGTAGCTTTTCGCCGCCATGTTCCTCGCGCCGGAAAACACCTCCATGCCGAGAGCTTTTTCCAGGTCCTGTTTCAAAGCGCGCGCGACCGGTAAGAGCCTGATGAGGCCGCGGATTTTCTCTTCCCCTGAAACTGCCATCGTGTTTCTCCTATTCGAATCCCAACGCCCGGACGAATCCCTCGGGCAAAATGTCACGCAGGGTTTTCCGTGCGTGATGAATACGCGATTTGACCGTGCCGATGTCCACGCCCATCGCTTCCGCAGTCTGCTCGTACGTGAGGTTTTCCTCAAAATGCAGGATAAGCGTCTGGCGTTGCGCTTCGGGAAGTTGGTCCACGGCATTTTTCACCAAAGAGACGGCCATGACCCAGTGCGTTATGTCGTCCGCGCGGCGCCCTGTTGCCATCGGAATGAAAGAGTCATCAGAATGCTCCGAACCATGGCTGACAGCGATAATCTCGAACCGATTTTGCCGCCGCAGTTCGTCGTAACAGAGGTTTCGTGCGACGCGGAAGACAAACGGCCACAGGTGTTCTTCGGAGACGATCCTTTCGAGTTTGATGTACAGCGCCAAAAACGTGTCCTGCACGATGTCCCGGACTCGGTCTCCATTCCCGACGAGACGGGTGATGAACCTGCGGAGCCGGGGCTCCATGCTCCTCTGCAGCCGGTCGAAAGCGGGGCGTCCATCCTGCTGTGCCCTTCTGAGGAGTATTCCCGTGCCCGGCATTCAACGCCTTTCCTGCATGGCTCTGTAGGGTTATCCGAACGAGGAAGGCCAATTGTTCAAAGTGGGGCAATGGCCCGGATCTCGTAGACTACCGGCGCAGTTGACAGGTACACGTCCGATGGGACCTGTGGACTGATGTCAGCGTGGTGCCCGGACAGGCGGCCTAGGGCGCAGGAAGCGGGCCGGATGGCCGTTTCCTCGTTCGGGGGAGGTCAGCGGGTCACCATGGCGCTTTTCCGGACACCGCCTCAAGCTGCCAGCCGAGTTCCTCGAGGAAATCGCCTGCGTCGCTGTTCCCGAGGCGCTTGAACCGGATCGTGCCGGTGGAATCCACCACGGCACATGTGGGGAGGCCCTCCAGGAGATAGGATTTGTACAGACCCTCATCCCCCGGCACCACGGGGAAATCGTACCGTTTCCGCGCCAGGAACGGTGGCACCACCTCAAAGTGCTGGTCGAAACTGACGGTGAGAAGCTCGATATCCTTGTGCGCTTTGAGCCGTGTGTGCGCCTCCTGAATGGCAGGCAGTTGCCGCTTGCAGGGCCCACACCAGGTCGCCCAGAAGTAGAGCAGCAGGGTTTTGCCCCGGAAGTCGCTGAGGCGGTACTGCCGACCCGCCAGCGTGGAAAGGTCGAACGGCGCGGCGGGCTGGGAAATGCGTTGCGCGAGCAGGTCCGCCTTGCGTTTCGCACGGGCATGTGCAACAAGAGTATCCAGCACCGTGGCTGGATCAACCGCAGGCCCGTGAATGGCGGGATAGAGGCGAGCAAAGCCCGCGAGCGCCGACGTATCAGCATGGCTCAAGCGGAGCGCCTGCATGTACGACTCAAGAGCAGAATCGAGTTGGCCCATGCTTTCGTGGATTTCCGCCATGCGCAACAGAATTACCGGCGAATCGGGGACACTATCCGCCGCCGCCCGCAGCGCCGCCAGCGCGGGACGAGATTGCCCGCTCAAGGCGTACAGACGGCCGAGTATGTGGTGGCACTCGCCC
>JAKPPK010000538.1 GCA_029547385.1 Candidatus Latescibacterota bacterium | reverse complement strand
AAACAGGGTGGGGCGGACATTCCTGTCTGCCCTGCTCCCAAGGGCGACGTATCCATCATCCCGCTCCCACGCGCCACCACACTGGAGGGACCCGCTCCGTCGGGTCCTTCTGCCCCCGCATCGCGGAACGGTCATGACGCGAATGCGCGGGTTCGCCGCGTGACCCTCCACCCCAGACGCCCCCCAAGCCCGGGGCGTTGCCCGCGGGCTGAGCTATGGCGGCCCTTCAGGCCCTACCAGTTACACTCACTACCCCGCAAGCGCCAACGGGGCGCAACAAGGTATCCTGGCTCGCAGGGCCCGGACGCACGTGCCGGCGAAACGGGGTGGGGCGGACATTCCTGTCTGCCCTGTTCCAAGGGCGACGTATCCCTCATCCCGCTCCCACGCACCACCACACTGGAGGGACCCGCTCCGTCGGGTCCTTATGCCCCCGCATCGCGGAACGGTCATGACGCGAACGCCGCACGTTCGCCGCGTGACCGTCCACCCCAGGCGCCCGTCCCGCGCCCGGGGCGTTGCCCGCGGGCTGAGGTATGTCGGCCCTTCAGGCCTTACCATGGCGCGCGGACGGGATCCCCGGGGCCCGCCCTGCGTGCGCCCATCCTGCACGGTCAGAAAATGCACAGGCAGCCCCAACGGGGCGGAACAACATAGCCCGGGTCGGAGGCCCGGGCGACGGAAATCGGAATTTCTCCGTGACACCGCGCCCGGGGCGTTGCCCGCGGGCTGAGGTATGTCGGCCCTTCAGGCCTTGCCATGGCGCGTGGAGTGACTTCCCGGCGGAGGCCCGCCGCGATGCCTCGGCCTGTCACGCGGGCTCGGCAGCCATCTTTCGCAGGGAGGGAAGGCGAGCCGCAAAAAGTGCCGCGCCGAAAACGCAGAGGACCCCGCTGGCAATCACCGCAACAGGCGCGGTGAACAGCTTCGCCGAAGTACCCGCGTAAAGGCTTCCGAATGGCGCCATTCCCATGAACGCCATGGCGTACAGGCTCATAACCCGCCCGCGTTTATCTTCGTCCACGACCGTCTGGATGACCGTGTTGCTCGACGCGATGATCACCATCTGCGCGAAGCCCGTAACCAGAACAATGGCGTAGGAAAGCCACACCGTTCGGGAGCCCCCCAGCGCGAGCAACCCGAGGCCAAGCAACGTCAGAGAGGCCGGTATCTGCCAGTTGATGGTGAGATTGTCGTTCCGAGAAGCGAGGTAGAACGCCCCGCCCACGGCTCCCACGCCGGTAATCGCCATAAGGAAACCGAGCGTATCCGCTCCGCCCCGCAACACGTCCTTTGCGAACACGGGGAGAAGAGTCATGTAGGACATCCCGACGACGCTTACGAAGGCCATCAGGATCAGCGTTGCGCGGATAGGAACCGTCCGGTACGCGTACACTGCTCCCTCCTTCAGCTCCACCAGCACTTTCCGGTGCGCCCCGTTCGGGGTTCGGGGAGCAATTTTCATTGCAAGCAGGGCGGCGATGACCGCAGCGAAGGTGGCTGCGTTGATAAAAAAGCAGATCCACTCACCGAACGCGGCGATGATGAGACCAGCGATGGAGGGCCCGATGAGGCGTGCGCCGTTGAACATCGTGGAGTTCAGCGCGATCGCATTCCCGATGTCCCTTTTGTCCTCCACCATGTCTACCACAAGCGACTGGCGGGCCGGTACGTCGAACGCCATCACGATTCCGGAGATCGCGCTCAACACGAGGATGTGCCACACCTGAACGATCTCCGTCACCACCAGAAGCCCGAGCGCGAGCGCACTCAGCGTGAAGCCGATCTGCGTTCCCAGCATAATGGTGTGCCGGTTCCACCGGTCGGCCAAAACACCGGTGAAGGGGGCCAGCAGGAACGTCGGCAGCATGCCGACGAACTCCACCGTTCCGAGCAACATGGCGGAACTGGTGATTCGGTACACCAGCCAGCTCATGGCGACGCGCTGGATCCACGTGCCGATGAGCGATACGCCCTGCCCGAAGAAGAAAAGCCGGTAATTTCGGCTTTTCATCGCTCGGAGGCTGTTCTGGAAAAAGGAGGAGACCTGAGAGGAAAGATTCACGTTCCGGGTTACCCTCGCAGGGAAAGGAAAGGGGGCGTCTTGAGGTTGCGCCCCCTTCCTCGCGGTGCCTGAAGAGCGGGGTCAGGTGCCGAGTGTTGCGGCAACTTCCTTCATTTGTTCCGGGATGGGAATGTTCTGCGGGCACTTGGGTTCGCACTCGCCGCATTGCGTACAGGCGGCAGCCCAGGCTTCGACAATGCTGTCGTCTACTCTGCGCTCTTTCAGGCGCGCGTAACGCTCCTTCGCGTAATCTTTGAGCCCCCACACGCGGTAGTAGTTCATGAGCTCGAAGTTGCGCGGGATGTCGATTCCGTGGGGACACGGCATGCAGTAGTTGCAGCCGGTGCAGTACAGGTCGGACAGTGCCTTCACTTCATCCAGGTTCTTCGCGATCTGGGCCCGGTCGGCATCCGAAAGCACTCCGGCAGTTTCCGCGGTTGCAAGGTTCTCTTTCACCTGCTCCATGGTGCTCATGCCGGAAAGCGCCACCGTAACGCCGGGGTTGCCCATGACAAACCGGAGCGCGGCTTCCGCGGAGCTCTGCACGGGCCCCGGAACGAGCTTCTTGATGCCATCCGAAGGGGCTGCGAGCCTCCCCCCGCCAACGGGTCCCATCACCACCACGCCAAGCCCTTTTTCATGAGCGTGGGCAATGCCGGCCTCATTTGCGCGGTCGAGCAGGTTGTACTGGAGCAACACGCCCTCAAAGAAGCCCGTATCCACAAGCTTGATGAGGTTCTCGGGCTTGTCGTGAAAGGAAAACGCGCAATGAGTAACGATCCCTTCCTTCTGCGCACGCCGCATTTCGTCCGCAGGCCCACCCGGAACGATGAACTTCTCGTTCCACTCGTCCCAGCCGATGCCGTGGAAGTGGTAGACGTCGATCTTGTCCACATCGAGCTTGCGGAGCTGCTCATCCAGCGTCTGGCGCCACTTCTTGCCGTCCGGTTCATGCACGGGGTTCTTCGTCGAAAGCGTCACCTTCTCGCGGTAGCCGTCCTTCAACGCCTTGCCTACCACAACTTCGCTTTCGTGATTGCAGTAAAAAAACGCCGTGTCGATGTAATTGACCCCGTGGTCTATTGCATACCGGAGCATCCGGATGGCTTCGTCCTCAACGACATGCTCGTCTTTCATGGGCAGCCGCATGCACCCGAAACCAAGCAACGAAAGCTTGAGTCCTGTGTTTCCGTACGCTCGATACTCCATCAATCATCCTCCTGCGCGCCGTTGACAACGGCTCAAAATCCGGCGAAAGTGCCACATGAACAAAATGTACGTCGGCCACACACCCAGGGCCAAAGAACGGACGGCCTCCCGTCAGCTCTTGCCCAGTTCATCGGGATTCAGCGGCCTGAGGGAATCGAGCACGAATTCCCCGTCCTGCCGGACAAGAACGTCATCGAAATACAGCTTTCCTCCTCCGCTGTCGGCGTCCTGAAGCAGCACCATGTCCCAGTGGATGTCCGAGCGGTTGCCGTTGTCCGCCTCCTCGTACGCGTTGCCGGGGGTAAGGTGAATCGAACCCGCGATTTTTTCGTCAAACAGGATATCCCCCATCGCACGCCGGATGAACGGGTTGACGCCGATGGCGAACTCGCCGACGTACCGCGAACCCTCGTCTGCGTCCAGAATCTCGTTCAGTTTCTGCGTGTTGTTGGCGCTGGCCCTGACAACCTTCCCTCTGTCGAATTCGAGCCGGATGCTTTCGAAATTGATGCCGTGGTACGGGCTGCGCGCGTTGAAGGCGATCTTCCCGTTGACCGAATCCCTTACCGGCGCCGTGAAGATCTCTCCGTCGGGGATGTTGTTCTGCCCCGTGCAGGCGATGACGGGAATGCCTTCGATCGAGAACCGGAGGTCAGTGTCGGGGCCGACGATTCGGACAAGTTTCGTCTTCTCCATCAGTTCCCGCAACGGTACCATCGCGGCCGCCATCCTGCCATAATCGAGCGTGCAGACCCGGAAGTAGAAATCCTCGAATGCTTCAGTGCTCATCTGCGCAAGCTGAGCCATGGATGGCGTCGGGTAGCGCAGGGCGACCCATTTCGTCTGTTTCACCCGCACATCGAAATGCACCGGTTGAAGGAACCTGCGCTCATAAATGCGCATTGCTTCGCGCGGGACGTCGGACATCTCGCTTATGTTACTGGTTCCGCGGATGGAAATGTACGCCTGCATTTTCTCCATGCGCGCCTTTTCGATTTCGCCGTGGAGAGTCATTTGCTCGTCTGAACAGAGGCGCACGAATTCGCGCTGCACCCGGGGATGGAACAGGTTCACGAACACCCGCGCACCGACGTTGCGCGCGGCCCGCATCACGGAGATCACGAGCTCATCGGGCGCTTCCGCGGCCTCGATGAGGACATTTTCGCCCTCTTTCAGGGCGGTCGAATAGCCGATCAGAACCTGTGCGAGCTGATCGAAACGGGGATCGGGCATGGGGAGCCTCTCGTTGTGGAGGGTCGCGTGATGTGTCCGGGCAGCGTACCTGAAGATACGCAACGCGGAGAGGGCGCCCCTCATT
>JAKPPK010000469.1 GCA_029547385.1 Candidatus Latescibacterota bacterium | reverse complement strand
CGATAGCCGTCAGATTGAGGGACAGCGCCGAAAACGTGGGAGTGGGTACGGTTACCGTCCAGATTCCGCGGCGTTAAGAGGGGACATCCGTGACCGACGAGGGGAGCGCACCCGGGGACAGGAACGGACCCCTGCCCTGGTATGCGGAATGGTTCGGGCGGGATTACCTCGCCGTATATGCGCACCGCGATGAGCGGGAAGCAGCGCGTCAGATTGACCTGATGGAACGCACCCTCGCCCCTGCCCCCGGTGCCCGAGTGCTCGATCTCTGCTGCGGGGGCGGACGTCATTCAGTCGAACTGGCACGGCGTGGGTACCGCGTTGTCGGTGCTGATCTTTCTCCAGACCTCCTTGAAACGGCACAAAGCGCTGCGCTCGCGAGCGATCTGGAGGTCGTGTTTGTGCGTGCCGACATGCGGACGTGCGTAGGGAACGGGTGCTTCGATGTCGTCGTGAACTTTTTCACGAGCTTCGGGTATTTCGAAACCGACGAGGAAAACGCCCGTGTGCTTGACGCCATTCGGGGAAATCTTCGAACGGGCGGCGGATGGATGATGGACTATATGAATCGCGATTACGTGATCTCGCGGTTCGAACCTCGAGACGAGCGGACAACCGGCGAGATGCGTGTGGTCCAGCAACGGCGTCTTGATCTCTTGCGGGGGAGAATTTTGAAGACAATTACCATTGAGCGGCCCGGGCGGAACGACACGTACCAGGAATCCGTGAGGATGTACACTGCCCCGGAACTGATGGCAATGCTTGCGAAAGCAGGGTTGCGCGTCACTCACGTGTTCGGCAACTCCGACGGCGCGCCGTACGCGCTCGATTCTCCGCGGCTCATTCTCGCAGGAACGACTGCCGGATGAGGGCACAACGCCTCGGCAATCTTCAGACGGTAGGTCTTCGTGGACTGGCGGGGAAGGCCATCTCGGACGGAGCGTTTGCCCGTCGTGTGTACGGGGGCAGTGCCTACGAAGAGGCTGATCTTCAGCGGGTTGCCGCCGCGGTTCGCGTGAGGGACTATCCGCGCTCCGAACTCGTGTCCGTCCTCCGAACCCAGAATGAATCATGGGGCTGTACGCCGGAAACGCGGAAGGCATTACGCAGGCTTGAGGAGGGAGCGCTCTGCGTAATCACGGGTCAGCAGGCGGGCATTCTCACCGGGCCGCTTTACACCGTGTACAAGGCGCTCTCCGCAGTTGCGTGGGCCCGAGCGTTGGAGTCTCTGCTTGGCGAGGCGGTCGTTCCCGTGTTCTGGATCGCCGGGGACGACCACGATTACGAAGAGGTCGCACACGTAGCGGTTCCCGGACGGACAGGCCTTCCGCACCATCTGGAACTTCCCCGTTCGCTGGTTTCAGGGGCGCCCTCAGCCCGCGTAGCGGAGTTGCGTTTCGTCGGCGAGATTGCGGGATGGGCGGACCAAACGGTCTCGTTGCTCCCCGGCGGACAGGGTCGGGACCAGGCGGCCGACGCGATTCGGGAAGCCTTCGCACCG
>JAKPPK010000456.1 GCA_029547385.1 Candidatus Latescibacterota bacterium | reverse complement strand
TCCGGCGTTCACGTCATGGTAGTAGCATTTCTCGCGGTAATCCTTCACCGGTTCATGCAAACGGAAATACGTTTCGGCGCCCTCCCGCGCGTCAGCATCCCGCGGAGTTACTTTGACCGCAGGGGTCAGTACTTCCGAGCCATTCGCAACCACCGGGAACCCGTAGTTGCAATGGTAGAGAATCATCAGAGGTGTGGTATGCCACCCGATATTCACGACTTTGTCGCGTATGGTGAACGAATTCGCCCCCAGTTTCGTCGATATGACCCGTTGCAACTCAAGCTCATCCTGGAAAAGGCCGCTTTCGCGCATCACGCCTGAAGCCCAGAGTATGTACTCATCGCCTTCCCAGTACCCGCCGAAATTCGCTCGTTTGGCCGGAACGTTGCCAATACGTCCATGTATCCCGAGTTTTTTTCCTTCATCGGTGCATGCCGCCCCTGCATAGCTCAGACCGCACGTCGCGACGAGACCACCGAAAAACTGGCGCAACCATTCCAGGCCTTCCGGGTCGTAGAACGATCCGTGGGGGTCTCCGACGGAGGAGCGCCATGCCAGAGCCTTTCCCTGGTAACTTGCCGCGACCACATCCATCGCGCGTCCCGCTGCAACCGTGAACGCGAAGCCCGAACCTGTCGCGAAATCGAAAACCTCCACGCCGGTGTTGTTTCCATCTGCCAGCACGCTCTTGCGCACATCTGCTATCTGGGATATATCACCGACACGTTCCAAAAGCTCCCTCTTCGTCCAGTGTTTTCCCCAAAGATTCGCCATTTCTCTGCTGTCCTCCAAAATGGTAGTGGTGTTTTCAGTTGCTGTCCATGTACTCGAATTCTACCCGATGATCTGGGAAAGGGCACACAACTGTCTGCCTCTGGTTGCGATCCTCAATTGGCTGAGGTGGAAAAGCGCGTTGCCCCGTCGAGCGCTGACTTCTTCAGAACAAGCCCGTGTCCAGGGCGGAGAGGGACAGTAATAGCCCCGTCGTAAAAAACGAGCGGTTCCTCGAAAAGTTCGTCCAATTCGGGTGATTGACCGGTGTACTCCTGTGGCAAATCGCACCAGTGGAGCGCGGCACATATGTGCACGTTGACGGCGGTCCCAATCGACGGTTGAGTCTGGTGCGGGAGGAATAGCCTGTTGAAGACCTCCGCCAAGGTCGCAATCTTCATCGTCTCCGTGATGCCGGCACACTTCACCACGTCGGGTTGAACGATGTCCACCCGCGCGTTCAAAATCAAATCACGAAACTGCCACCGGGTGTACTCGTGCTCGCCCGCGGAAACAGGCAAGTCGAGTGCGTCGGCTACCTTCCCGAGCCCTTCATAGTCAAACTGAGCGACCGGCTCTTCGAAATGCCGCAACCCCAACGCTTCAAACTTGCGCCCCTGTCGGATGGCAGTCGGCACCGAGTACCCGTTGTTAGCATCGAAGCTCAGAGGAACCGTGGTCCCACATACCTGCTTGCATTCCTCCACCATGCGAAGGTCTTTTTCGGGCCCTCTGTCCTGTCGGGCAACGCCCCAATCCATGCGGATTTTCACACCTTTGTATCCAAGATGTACCGCCTTTTCAACCCTCGTTGCCATTTCGCGCGGCGTCATTGTTGCCCCGCCCCCGATTGACGCGTACATGGGGATGTGCTCTCGATAGCACCCACCGAGCATCATGCACAAGGGCTGCCCGGTAGCCTTGCCGCGTATGTCCCACAGGGCGATGTCCACACCCGCAACCGCTTCGGGTTGGATTCCCTGAACGCCGAGTTTGTACGTGTCCAGCATCATCACATGCCAGAGCTTGTCCGTTTCCAGCGCGTTTTTCCCGATTATTCGGGGACCGAGAACTTCCGCCACGAAGCGCGCCGTTGTTTCGCTGTGCATGGGGCTGCACTCGCCGACACCTTCTACTCCCTCTTCGGTCTGCACGACGACGAAACACTTACCGTGGACGACGTATGAAGAAACACTTCTGATGTTCATGGTTCCCCTCACGGTCAGGTGCTGATCAGTCAAGAGAAGTCACCCGGATGTTGCTGACGTCCACCACGATCTGAGAGCCAATAGCACGAAACCCGATCTTGCCGCTGTCGGGAAGAGGAATTGGCAACGTCTGCGGGTCTACGAACTCGTGGGCGAGTACTCCGTTCACGCCGAGCTGAAGATGTGGTCCCGCTTTGACGACCGTAAGATGGTAGAACGTCTTGATCTGCCGGCAGGGGTCCGGACCCTGTGCCATCAGATGCAACCCCGGATTCCTCCTCCAGTTGGAGACTCCGGTATGTTCGCCTTTATCGTTGTACCGGCTGACAGACACGTGGTAAGAACGGAGAAGAGCGTCTTTGGCCACATAGTCTCCGAACACTCCTGAACGCGGTGGCAGCGAGAACATGTCCTCTCCATTCAGGCCGCGCACCGCGACAAAGGTGATGAAGAGCCCGTCGCTGAAATGAACGTAGAGGTCAAAGTCCAGCACGATATTGTCCGGGAAGTCCTTGACATGGAAGAAATTGCATCCCTCTGCACCCTGAATGCTTCCCACCGAGTCAAGGCGCAAGGCGCGTTCTCCCCGCGCATTCTCTACCACGCGAGGACTCCCAATTCCTTCGAGCCGCCATTGCGTGAGCCCTTCATCGAAGGTCTCGTGAAAAAGAGTCTGTCCGCGAGGTGTGAGGAGACCCATAGCCGCGCTCCCACGGTTTTTTGGAAAGGGGGAACATTGGTTCCGCCCGAGATTACCGAAATATAGAAAACGTGTTCCGTGCGCAGAACCCGTGGGACAGAAATCACCCTTCTTGACGCTTATCTTGTTCTCGGCCTATATTCCCAATTCAGCGCCGGAGAGGGGTTCTTGCGCCGCATACGGCGGCGCGGCGTGCCTCACTCCGAGTTGCGGTCGGTTGTTCCCTCAGATTCTTGCAACTATCTCGTTGGTGTGTGGTGCTTTTTTCCTGCGGAGGATGGGCACATGGAAAAGACCATTGGTGTCGGGATGATTGGTTACGCGTTCATGGGGCGCGCCCACTCGAACGGATGGCGTCAGGTCGGGCACTTTTTCGATTTGCCGATGAAGCCTGTGATGAAGACGATTTGCGGGCGGAACAAAGCGGCCGTGACGGCCGCGGCAAAGACCATGGGGTGGGAAAAGGCCGAAACCGACTGGATGAAGATGATCAAGGATCCGCAGATTCAGAT
>JAKPPK010000422.1 GCA_029547385.1 Candidatus Latescibacterota bacterium | reverse complement strand
AGAAAGCCCCCGCAACCCGTTACTGCGGTAGTCACATCATCCCTCGACTTGCCGCTGGAAATGCCGTTTTTCGCCAAGCAGGACGTTCCCAGAATAATCATCACCGCCGAATCCGAAAAGGACCGCGCAACGGCGCGGTTTCATGGTCTCGCGGAGGTTATCGCCAGAGGGACGTCCGCGGTTGACTGGAATGCCGTTCTCGCGGAATTCAAAACACGAGGACTGAAGCGAGTACTGCTTCTTGGTGGGGGCCATCTGAACGCGGAGCTGCTCTCCCTCGGCTGCGTTGACGAAGTGTGCGTAACGGTCTCACCTTTTGTGTTCGGTGGCGCTGACGCCCCGACTATTGCGGACGGGAACCTCGCGGCGGAAAACTGGGGAGGCGAGCCACTGCTGAGAACGTGGGAACTGGTGGGGGAAGAAGTTTTCTGCACGTACCGTTTTCGGAAAAGAAGCCCCGTAAATGGTTCTGTAAGAACACAGTGAGGAGACGGTATCGGGGGCGAGGAACCTCCCGATTCGGTTACTTCTGAGCAAGGATGCGTCAGGTGGAGTGAAGAACCCCGGACGTCATTCCGACACACCAGAACGCGCCGAGCGAATTTGAGTACGCAGATCCAGAAGGTCCGGGATTTCGGGCGCCGCCTGGTACGCCTGGTCTGCAAATTCTTCGGCCCGGATAACATCCCCCGAAAAGAACCAGTACACTGCCCGGAGTCCCAGGACTCGGGGAGGGTCATACGCGTGCTCCTCAAGCACGCGCAGGTGCTGATCCGCATCCGAAAGGCGACCGGCGAACAGGAGCCAGAACGCGGCGTCGGCACGGCGTTTGTCCTCCTCGCTGCCGCCGGTGGACGCTCCTACCGACGCCAACAGGTCGCGGGCAACCGGGGAATCCTTCCAGAGCACAGCCAATGCACTGTCCTGAAGAGTTACTCGCCGTTCCAGATTCCGGGAGTCAGGAAATCGGATCTCCTCGTCCGGGGAAGCGTGGAACTCAATGGGTTCGAACAGCGCCCAACCCTCCGCGACACGGGTGACTCGAAGGTTGCCCTGCGACGCCAGCGAACGAGCGACGCCCGCGGCATTGCTCCACGCCGCCATGAATCCCTGCGGGAACAACGTCGTCTCAAGGGGAAGCCACCACGTGCCCTCAAACGCGACGAACCGCTCCACGGGAGCCGGTAACACGTAGGGGGATTCGTCAACGGGGAGGCGGGTGTCGACCATCATAAAGATGTGATCCGGCGCTTCGACAAACGCGGTTGTGAGCCCTGCGCACTCGAGGAGCGAACAGAGAAGGACGGTGGTGTCGTCACAGTCTCCTGCCCGCACCCTGAGAAGCTCCGCGGGATAGAGGATATCGTCCACAACCGGGTTCTGGTTGAGATCTCCCGCCAACGCTTGATACGGAAAGAGCAGCAGTCGGAGCGACTCCTCGCCGATCTCCCCCACACCCGTGATCATTCCGGAGACACCGGAAACCGCATTCCCAATGACTCCGAGAGTGTCTCCGCGAGCAGAATCGGGGCCGCTGATCACATTCCTGATCGGGTTCGCGGCGATCTCAACGGGTTTCACGGCGAGGGTAAGCGTGTTTGCACCGATCCGCCTCATCGCGTCCAGGGGATTCTCAGTTTTTCGTACCTCCGAGAAAGGTGTATTGGGATCGCTCTGGTAGGTGATCCCGACCTCGCCGGCGGCTTCAAACAACACCATAGCTGTCGTGATGATTTCTTGAGTGAGTGGGAGCTGTTGCAGACGCGACCGGTAGGGCCGGAGTGATTCGCGCACGAACGCCCGGACATCCGGGTCTGCCGGTGTCACAAACGCGGAGGCCTTCCTCACGTCATCCCATGTCAGCGCGCCGCGGCGATACAGGAACGTGTCCACCGTGTGTCTGCGCCAGACTTCTCCGGTGGCCGGATTGACGAGGCTGATGACCCCCTGAACGGGTTGATCGGCAACCGCCGCGATTTGTTCACCGGAGAGAACAGCGCGCAGAAATATCCTCTGACGGGAGTACGGGCGCAGTGTCACTTCCTCGGAAGACGGTGCAGTCATGAAACGCGGCAGCAGGAGTTCCACGCGAGCGGTGACGGGAGTGGAAGAGGAGTTCACCAGTTCAATAGAAGCCACGGGTTCCCGAGTGTAGGCTTTGCCGAGGGAGGCGTAGAGAGACCTCACCTGTGGCTTCGTAATCTGCACCGCGGAGCGTCCTCTGGGAAACACCATCGCAACCGAAACTCTGTGCTGGTGGTATGATTGCTCCAGTTGCGCGTACGCGTAGTCGAGGCGAACACTGCCTGAGCGAAAGCCGACTCCCCCACTTCGGCTCCACATCCGGTCACGGTACCCGACACCTCCCCTCAACGCCATGGATTCCACGGGGAACCATTCAACTCCAATGCGGTCGCCCTGGTCGCGCTGGTATGCGAACGTCACCTGATCCGACGCGTCAAAGGAGACGCCCCAGCGGACGCTGCGCGGGTTCAGGGTCTCAACACGACCATCTTCGCGCCACACCTTCGCGTCCGTCAGATCGTAGATCGACGCCCCCACGCGAATTCGCCCTGTCAACGAAAACAGCGCACCGATGTCCGTGCTGAACCCTGCAGCCTCTCGCGCGGAATCCGGCGCAGAGCGGTACTGCGGAGTGAAAAAGCTCCCCGACATGCCGACCGCGAGCTTGTCGGTCAGACGAATTCCTACCCCCGCTGCAAACCGATCCAGGCCCTCCGGGGTCCCTGGATACGGCAGGATACGCCTGTTGCGAACCCACCCCAGCCCTATCGCACCGTCCTGTGAGACCGGGCTTCCGAAGAACAGCGCGCTGTTTCGAAGGCTCGTGCTCCCGAGGTCACCCGCAAGGCTGGGAAAAACCTGCTCGACCAGGCCCGCCGGGTTCCACGCGAGGGCCGCGGGGCCATCCGTTGAGGAAACGATCGCAGTGCCCATGCCAAGCGCCCGTGCGTCTGTACAAGGGTACCCGGGATGGGTTGTGCTCCACGTCTGGGCTTCCACCCTGATCGAAGCCCCAGACACGAGAAGAAAGCCAACGAACACTGCGATTTGCATCGCCAGCACCGTTCACGAAAGGGGTTCGTTCAGTATTTCTTTGAGGACGTTGGGATGGTTTGTGGTGGCACCGTCCACCCCTGCTGCTATCAACCTCCGCAGTCCGGGTCCGGTATCGTCGGCGACACCCCATGCACGCACAAGTAATCCCGCTGCGTGGGCTTTGCGCACGAACTCGACATCTATCAGGGACGCACGAGGCGCTATCGTGTCGACGCCCGCATCCACGCAGCGATTGATTGCCTCGTCGGGACCGAGATCCTCGAAGGTTGTCAGCCACGTCGTTCGCCAGCGCGGAGCTTCGCGCCGCACCGTCTCGAGGACCTCCCATTCAAAGGCACTGGCAACCGTCCAGCCAAACGCACAATGCCTTGAAACCACGGAGACCACGCCGGGTACCGAGTCTTTCCCAACCTTCAGTTCAATCACCAACTGCGCCTGGCCGGAAACCAGCGTAAGAAGTTCATCGAGAAGGGGGACGCGCTCGCCGGAGAACTTCGGATCCTTCCAGGAACCTGCGTCAAGGCGCATGACCTCGTTCCATGTCAGGGAGTCAACCCGGCCAGTTCCGTTCGTCGTCCGATCGACGGTCTGGTCGTGAATGACCACGAAACAACCGTCTCGCGTTCTGCGGACATCGCATTCAAGCCACGTGCATCCGAGTTCCAACGCTGCCCGGAACGCGATGATCGTGTTTTCCGGGTACTGGCCGCTGAAACCACGGTGGGCAATGTTCAGAAATCCCTGTTCCATCTCGGCATCCGGATCAGAGAATCACCGGGTCGGACGGGTTCCGAACGTCTTCGTCCTTCTTTTCCGATTCCTCCTTCGAGGCAGACACCGGCGGGGGCGGGGGAGCATTCCTCACTGCGTCGCGTGTTCCGTTGATTTCGTCCGTCACGCCGGAGATTTCGCGGCGGAATTCGCGAATCCCTTTCCCGATTCCCCGCGCCACCTCGGGCAGTCGTTTTGACCCGAAGACGAGAAACGCGACGAGCAAAATGACGATCATCTCCCAGGGACCGACGTTCGGCAACATGCAGAATCCTTTCCTATCCGACCGGATCAGACTGCGCGCCACAGGTGGCGGAAGAGGAAAATCGACCCGGCCACAGCAACATTGAGTGACTCCGTTCCTCTTTTTTGTGCCAGAGATACTATGCAATCACATACCACGGTCCAATCGCGCGCAACGCCTTCCGCTTCCCCGCCGAGAACCAATGCCACCGCATCCCATTTCAATAGCAGACTGGCAGGTTCTCCGCCGTGTGACGACGTGGCTACAAGAGGAATCCCTGCGCTCCGTGCCCCACGAAGAACGTCGTCAATTGAGTGCATGTACGAAACGGGAAGACGGAAAAACGCTCCCATTGAGCCGCGTACCACTTTGGGATTCGTCAGCTCAACGGTGCCCGGCATGAGGAGTACGCCGCGCGCCCCCGCTGCTTCCGCCGACCGCAGGAGGGTGCCAAGGTTGCCGGGGTCGCGCACGTTGTCCACCACAACAACGTCCCCGGTGCCCGATTTCCAGACGTCTTCTTCGGTCCACGTCGGTGTACGAGCGACGGCAACAACGCCCTGCGGCGTTCGCGTGTCGCAGATCGCGTCAAGTTCCTTCTGGGTAATGCTCTGCGTCGGGATTCCATCCGACGCCGCCGCTTCAATTACCCGAAAGAGCCGCGAATCGGGATCTGCCTCGACGTGGAACAGGCATTCTACGGTAAGCGGAGAGGCGAGGACCTCTTCAACAAGCCGAACGCCCTCCACCAGAAACAGCCCGAGAGATTTCCGGTTCTCCTTCGCCAGAAGCCCACGCACGCGTTTCAGACCAATTTTCAATTCTCATGGCCCTTTTTCGAGGCATCGCTCAAGGAGTACACGAGCACGGTTTTGCGTGGCCTTGAAATCGCGCCCATACCCCACATGCGCCGGCGATAACACGGCAGCGCGAAGGTCTGGCAGCGCGTCGGAACATTTCCCCATCTCCGCCAGTGCGATACCTCTTCTCGCTCTCGCCTCCACAGAACCCGGGCACTGGAATTGGTCCGCAGAATAAAGTCCAACGGCCTGTGTGTATGCCGCCGCTGCTTCCTCCCATCGCCGTAGGCCGAACAATGCATCGGCCCGGGCAGTAACAAATGCTCGATTCGCCGGGTAGCGTGCCGCAATCTCCGAGGATATGGCCAACGCTTCGTGGAAATCCGCGTCCTTCAGCAACGCCCAGACAATCATTCCGGGCGCGGTGTTCTGCGTTGTCGCCCCCTCCCTCCACGCCCGTTTCATTTCGCGTATGCCCTGACTCCGCGTATCCGCGATAAAGGGCAACCATGTCCAGTTCCTCATCGCTGCTCCCCGCCAGTAATGATACGCTCCGAGAGCGAGCAGCGCGTCAGAGAAACCGGGTTCACGACGCAATACCTCTTCCAGTTGTTCCACACTCTCGGTCCCCGCGCGGTACGCATGCCAGTACGAGCCCTCGTCCGCCGCAATGACGGCGCTCAGGCCGAGGCTGAGTCCGAACACGTACCGGGGCCAGATCGCTTCCGGGCGCCGCGCAACCTGCTCACGGCCTGCGCGGACTGCAATCTGAACACGGCGTTTGAGCTCGGCCGGACTCATTGTTCCCTCGCAACCGAAAAGACGCATCTGCTCAATGGCAGCCATGGCATAATCAGCCGTGGGGTCAGCCGGCTGCTCGCGCTTCATGACAACAGCCAGGCTCTCCGCGCGCGCGAACTCCGACCGCAGAGCTGCTTCCTGAGCGAGTACGAAATTGGCAGGCACCTGCACCGCGCGCACAGACTCCGGCAGCGCGGAGAAAAACACGCACACCGCGATAAGCTGGCGGCGCAACCCGACCGCGTTGCTACACATCCGCTTCATCAACCCCAGCCATACGCCTGAGGGTTGCGGTTTCTTTCCCCGCACGGGCACCCTATCTTTGAAATTGGTCGGCGCTTCGGGGAGGCTTCCAGAACGTGTTCCCAAGGGACATATCACCACCGCCAACGACGTGATTTCAAATCTGTACGGTCAGCCGGAATGAGAAAGCCTCTTACCAAGCGGCAACTGGCAATTTATGAATATATTGCCGCACAGATTCGGCAGCGCGGTATTCCCCCCACTATCA
>JAKPPK010000402.1 GCA_029547385.1 Candidatus Latescibacterota bacterium | reverse complement strand
AGTCTCCGCATTCGCAGAGGAAGGGAGGAAGGATGAACGCGTACCAGCAAACCAACCGGCAAGGTCCTGCGCAAGGTGGCCATGATCGACCACAGGCGCCGAATCTGGCGGCTTTGATTCGAGACAACGGGTTCAAGCACGAAAAGACGCTAGCGGTGGTGGACGACTTCGCTGCCGCGGAATTCAACGTGGGAAGAGAAGGGCAGAAGATTCGCAACCAGTTGCGCAAGCTTTACAACCAGGTACGCGCCGCCGAAGCCAAAATCGGCAACGACGAACAGGCTCTGAAGTTCCAGGTCAGGCTCCTGCAGGCTCAGTTCAAATACAACGTCAGCCGCAAGGCAGTCAACGCATTCAAGCCGGATTTCGTAAGGGCGTTTGAGGCGAGCACCGCGCGGATCAGGACTGTCGAGGATTACCGCGATTTTGTCGACTTTTTTGAGGTTCTTTACGCCTACGGTTATTCCGCTTCAGCGGAGAAATAGGGGGAACGACATGGAGATGCAATACCTTGGGAACGTCGTGCTCAGAGGCAAACTTAAGTGCCTGACCGGCCTTCACGTTGGTGGATCCGAAGAAAAATACGAAATCGGCGGAATGGACAACCCCGTGATAAAGCATCCATTGACAGGTTATGCGTACATCCCGGGCTCTTCGCTCAAGGGCAAATTGCGTTCGCTTACGGAATGGGCGCTTGGCATGGTTGAAATCAAATTCAACGAAGGCGAACGGAAATTCGAAGCCCCTGCGCACTCATGCGGGAAGGTAGATTGTGCCATCTGTGCGGTTTTCGGTTGCGCGATACTCTCGGGAAAGGAGCAGAAACTGTCCGGTCCTTCTCGCCTTCTGGTGCGTGACTCCGTTCCCACCGAAGAGACGAGACGCCAGATGGACAGTCTCGAGAAAAACCATGGATTGCCCAAGGTCGAGGTGAAAAGCGAGAACTCCTTGGACAGAGTGACGTCTGCGGCAAACCCGCGTCCACTCGAACGCGTGCACGCCGGGGCGGAATTCGACATGGAACTCGTCTATGGCGTGTACGACCGCGATGGCGACGACGGCAAAGCCGATATCGAGAACATCGGCGTGGTGTTGCAGGCGCTGAGGCTGCTGGAGGATTCCTCCCTCGGCGGCGGCGGCTCCCGTGGTTCGGGGCAGGTGCGCGTTCATCTCGAGGCCACGCCGGTCGTGAAACCGGTGAAGGACTACCTCGAGGGCAAATCGGCTGCTCACGCGGAGGTAAAAACCGTGCCGCTCAGCGAGATCAAGAAGGACGCCTAC
>JAKPPK010000374.1 GCA_029547385.1 Candidatus Latescibacterota bacterium | reverse complement strand
GGCTGAAGATGTTTTCTTTTCTCCTCCGTTTTCGTGTCACCTCCTTCCTTCTGCAGGCGTTCCCATGTGCTCGGCTTCGTCCCGATCAACCCGTCCGCTGGCTGCAACGGCAGGGTATTACGGGGCGTTCGTCGCAATGGGGTTGATGACTGCGGCAGTCGGGCCGACACTACCCGGGCTCGCCGAACAGACCGGGAGCACCCTCCGCGCAATCAGTTACCTCTTCTCGGCGCGATCGCTGGGGTATCTCGCCGGTTCGTTCTCCGCTGGGCATGCGTACGATCGGTACCCCGGACACCCGATACTGGCGGGTGCCGTCGTATTCATGGCATTGATGGCCCTCACTGTTCCTTTCATGCCTGCAATCTGGCTTCTCACCATCGCTATGGTTGGCCTTGGATTCGGTGAGGGTTTCCTGGACGTCGGCGGAAATGCGATGCTCGTGTGGCAACACGGGGCCAGGGTCGGACCGTTCATGAATGGCCTGCACTTCTGTTTCGGGCTCGGCGCATTCGTCGCCCCGATCGTTATCGCGCAGGTGATCAGTATCACCGGAGGCATCCGCTGGGCATACTGGGTATTGGGCGGAGTAGCGTGGCTTCCAGCAGTGTGGATTCTCAGCGTCCCGAGCCCCGTGATTCGCAAGCCCGCGGACGCGAGCGTACCAGGAGAAAGGAACGATCGGCTTCTCGGCCTGATCGTCCTTTTCTTCTTTCTGTACGTCGGAGCCGAAGCCGGTTTCGCGGGCTGGATCTACACGTACGCGCTTTCCCTGAAACTTGCCACTGCCACGGGTGCGGCATACCTTACGTCGGTGTTCTGGGGCTCGTTCACCCTCGGCCGACTTCTGGCAATCCCAATCAGCGCAAAGGTCGCTCCGCGCACGATCCTCGTAACCGACCTCGCAGCCTCGATTTGCGGGGTCAGCGCCATACTAATCTGGCAGACATCAACCATCGTGGTGTGGGCAGGTACGTTCGTGGTCGGGCTCTCGTTAGCTTCCCTGTTCCCGACTACGGTGAATCTTGCGGAGCAGCGAATGGTTCTGAATGGTCGGGTAACCAGCTGGTTTTTCATCGGGGCAAGCGCGGGAGGGATGTGCGTTCCATGGTTGATCGGGCAGGTTTTCGAACAGAGGGGCGCCGTTATCACGATGGTGATGATTCTGTGTGATCTGGCCCTGACAGCGAGTGTATTCCTGTTGATGATCCGCCAGATCGCTTCAGCCACCGTCAGAAACACGTCGGCCACAACGAGCGTGAGTCCGGAGGTGTGAGCTGTGCCTGCTGGCCTTGTGATGGTATGGTTCCGGTCTGATTTGCGCCTCAACGACAACCCGGCCCTCCACTTCGCCGCATCCACCGGAAAATCGGTTTTGCCGGTTTTCGTGTGGAACGCGCCACGAGAAATCCCCTGGGCGCAGGGAAGGGCCAGCAAGTGGTGGTTACACGAATCCCTGGTCTCACTTGACGCGTCGCTCCGGCAGAAGGGAGCGCGGCTGGTCATTCGCGATGGGAATCCGGGTATGGCTCTGGCCACCCTTGCGGCGGAAACAGGGGCAGACACGGTCGTATGGAATTCCACAAGGGAGCCGGATGGACGGGAAACCGACGCCGAATTGGAGCGCCAGCTTCGGCGCGCGGGAATTTCGGTCAAAGTCTACCGGTCGGCGTTTCTTTTTTCGCCCGACAATATCCGGACACGAGAGGGCAAACCATTCCTCGTATTCACTCCGTTCTGGAACGCGTGCCGTGCGGAGAAACCACCACGAGAACCTCTGCCCGCGCCTGTGCGGCTACCGTTTCCCGAAGTACCGGTCCGTTCACGTTCGCTCGACGAACTTGGCCTGATTCCCGCGCCGGATCGCACGGAAGGAATTCGTGCCGTATGGAAGCCGGGTGAACCAACTGCGCAGAAAATGCTCCACGAGTTCCTGGTTACGCGCGTAGATGCGTACAAGACGGACAGGGAAATCCCAAGCATTCGCGGGACGTCTCGCCTTTCGGCGTACCTCCATTTCGGCGAAATCAGCCCGCACACGGTATGGCACCACGCATTTGCGCTCAACGCGGAGCACTTCCTCCGTCAGCTCTGCTGGCGGGAATTCGCGTCTCACCTGCTCTTTCATTTCCCGCACGCCGCGGATCATCCCCTGAAAACAGAATACAACCGGTTCCCCTGGAACGAAGACACTGCAGCCCTGCGCGCCTGGCAAACCGGCGCAACCGGATTTCCGTTTGTCGATGCGGGGATGAGAGAGCTTTGGGCAACAGGATGGCAGCACAATCGCGTGCGCATGGTTACTGCATCGTTTCTCACCAAAGACCTTCTCCTGAACTGGACGCTCGGCGCTCGCTGGTTCTGGGAAACCCTGGTGGATGCTGATCTCGGGAACAACACGCTTGGCTGGCAATGGGTGGCCGGGTGCGGTGCGGATGCTGCCCCATATTACCGAATCTTCAACCCGGTACTGCAGGGCGAGAAATTCGATCCGAAGGGCGAGTACGTCCGCCGCTGGATACCAGAACTTGCGGGAGTATCCGACAGGTTCATCCACAGGCCATGGGAGGCACCGGCGGGTGAACTCCGGGCCGCAGGCGTGAGACTCGGTTCCACGTATCCCTTCCCCATCATTCACCACGAAGAAGCACGCAAGCGGGCTCTTTCGGCGTACGCGTCGCTCAGGCGCCCGTAGATTGTCGGAAAGGGATTTCCATGGCAACATCCAGGCATTCGATCGTCTCTCGGCAACCGGCAATTCGTTGGCAGGATGGGTTCCCTTCGGGAAACGGCTGTATCGGGGCCCTCGTCTACGGATCGATCGCGGAAGAACGAATCCTTTTCAATCACGAACATCTCTGGTTGCGGATTCCAAAACCGGAGCTTCCCGACGTTTCAGCCCATCTTCCCGAATTGCGAAGACTGCTGGAACAGGGACGATACCAGGATGCACAGCTTTTTCTCAGCAAGCGACTCGAGGAGGCGGGGTACCCGCACCGGCGCCCGGCACCGTACCATCCGGCCTTCGATCTCGCGCTCCGAATGCCGACTCGTGAGGCGTTCCGACGATACCGCCGGTCCCTCGATTTTGAAACCGGCGAAGTCCGGGTGGAATGGGAAGATGGCGGCTGTGCCTTCCAACGGGACCTGTTCGTGTCGCGCGCGGACGATGTGGTAGTATACAGGATTCGCGGTGAGAGACACTTTTCGGGCAGCGTTGCGCTCGTGCCTCACGAGAGCACACCCTCTGCGCCGCCGTCGGTGACATTCCATTCCTCCGCCGAGGACGGATGGTTGACGTTTGTGGGGACCCACGCAGAAAAGGACCTGTACCTCGAAGGGAACCAGTTCGGCGGAATAGCCCGGGTCGACATTTCTGGCGGAACCGCCTCGGTCACAGGGAACGTCATCACGTTCACAGACGCCGCAGAAGTGCTCTTCCGGGTTGGGCTGTTTGCCAACGAAATGGCGGAAGCAGCAATCCCGGAAGCCAGGTCGCGAATTGCGGCGCTTCCTGAATCGTATGAAGCCCTCAAACAACGCCACGTGGAGCTCCATCGTCCCCTGTTTCTCCGGACCGACATCACGCTTGACACCGCGCCGGATGAGCGCTCCACCGAGGAACTGCTCCTGGATGCCTACGACGGCACCGTACCAGTGCGCCTCATCGAAACCATGTTCGATTTCGGCAGGTACCTGCTCATCAGCAGCTCTCGACCCGGAGGCCTGCCGGCGAATCTGCAGGGCATCTGGAACGGTGAATGGAATCCTCCCTGGCAATCCGATTTTCACAACGATGAGAACATCCAGATGAACTACTGGGAGGCGTTGCCCGGGAGCCTGCCCGAGACACTGGAACCTTTCTTTTCCTATTTCGAGTCCATGGTACCGGACTACCGGGAGAACGCGCGGAAAGTCTACGGGTGCCGCGGAATCCTTTTGCCAATCTGCCAGACGACCGACGGGATGCTCTACACTGATGTGTGGACCAACTGGACTGCGGGGGCGGGCTGGATAGCGCAGCATTTCTTTGACTACTGGCTATTCACAGGGGACAAGGAGTTCCTCCTGCGGCGCGCCATTCCGTTCATGAAGGAAGTGGCGCTGTTCTACGAGGACTTCCTTTTCGAGGGCACAGACGGCAGGCTCGTGTTCTCGCCCTCACTCTCGCCGGAAAACATCCCCGACAGACCCGGTGCTTCGCACGCGCAGATCAATGCGACGATGGACGTGGCGGTCGCGAGGGAGCTGTTGACGAACCTGTGTTCCGCGTGCGAACTGATGGACGTGGAATGCGAAGGCGTCGCGCGTTGGCGGAAGTTGCTGGAAAAGCTCCCTGCGTATGAGACGAACAAGGATGGCGCGATTCGTGAGTGGATCCACCCCGATCTGCCCGATAACTACCACCACCGCCACTTGTCCCACATCTACCCGCTGTTCCCCGGGCTTGAGGTGACGAGGGAGACCGAGCCGGAGCTTTTCGAGGCGTGCCGCCTGGCCGTGGAAAAGCGGCTGGTGATCGGCTTGTCATCGCAGAGCGGGTGGTCGTATGCCCACATGGCGAACATATATGCCCGCCTGGGCAATGGCGATAGGGCGCTTGATTGCCTTGAAAACCTGTGCCGATCTGTGGTGGGGCCCAACCTTTTCACGTATCACAACGACTGGCGGCAGCAGGGGCTCACGGTGGGGTGGTTCGGGTCGCAACCGCCGTTCCAGATAGACGCCAATCTGGGCATCTCGGCTGCGGTTCTCGAGATGCTGGTGTTTTCGGTACCCGGGATGATCAAGGTCCTGCCGGCGTTGCCGGACTCATGGCGGTCTGGCAGCGCCTCCCGGATTGCGTGTCGCGGCGGGGGGCTCGTTTCCATACAGTGGGATCTGGATGCCGGCGTGGTGGACGTTCACTTCCAAAGCAAAACTGACCGCCCGATCGTGTTCCAGTTCCCGTTCCGGGTGACGGATCTCGAGGTATCAGGGGCATCGCAGGTATCAGAATCACCCCTCGGTGCGCATTACCGCGAGGTGACACCCGTAGCTGGCGCAGACGTGCGCATGAGAGCAGTTACGGCCTCGGGAAGCTGAAAAACGCGCTCATTCGGGCGCACCCATCCCGTCAGCACCCGAATCACAGCCACGCGGCATCGCTGCTGGCTTCGATTCGCTTTGCGAGGTTCTCGCGGCTGTCGGAATGGTTGTCGATCCCGTATTCCTGGTTTTGTTCCGTCACGGGGTTGGCGGCGATGATCGCGGAATCGTTCACATACCGGCGCAGCGTTTCTTCAGAGCCAAATGCGGCAATCGCTTCGGAAACCCCCGGCAGGAACGCTCCCGTATCGCTCTGGTAAAGGCACGTCCCGTCGGCACCATCCTCCATGCTTTTCAAAACACGCCGCGCGAGCACCAACGGGTTGATGCCGAATGGGTTGATCTTTCCGCCCCAGCCACCCCGTTGTACGGGAAGGCAATTGCTGCTGCCGAACACCGGAATACAGCGCTGTTTTCCGAGAGCGATGTAGGGCTTGTCGTCCCAGTCGGTGTAGCCGGGCAACCAGTGCAATTCGCTCAGGGAAAGCTCGTCTACCAGACCTTCGTGGCACCATGTCTGGACATCGAACCCCGCGATCATGTTCGCTTCGAAGCCGTCGTTTGGGATGCGCACTTGAACTGGCACGCGCTTACCCCATTTCTGCCGGAACGGATCAAGCGCCGCTTTGAGTTCGCGCAACAGATCAGTAACGAAACCAGCGCGGAAACGGCACCAGTCAAGTACACTGTCTCTTTCCGAAGGGTCCAGAAATCGCGCGTCCCTGCCGGTCAACTCCCGGTAACGGTTCACCAGAGCAGGGTGGTAGCGCAACGCGGGAGGCTGGCGGACGAAATCGAGCATCAGGCCGTCCACGCCGATCTCCATCGCCTCTTTGAGAATGGCAATGCGTTCGCGGCGGTATTCGGGGATCCCGTAACACATGCGCGAGGTATCCAGCCACCCGTCCTTTCCGATCTCGTGCCATTCTGGATGAAGAAGCGAGAAACGCGACTTG
>JAKPPK010000373.1 GCA_029547385.1 Candidatus Latescibacterota bacterium | reverse complement strand
CCTGCTGGTCGGACCTACCGGCACCGGCAAAACACTTCTTGCCCAGACGCTTTCCCGCATTCTCGACGTGCCGTTCTGCATCGCAGACGCGACCGTCCTGACGGAAGCGGGTTATGTCGGTGAGGATGTTGAAAACATCCTCGTGCGGCTTCTTCAAGCGGCTGACTACGATGTCGCCCGAGCGGAAATCGGGATCGTGTATCTCGACGAAATCGACAAGGTGGCGAGGAAATCGGCAAACCCCTCGATAACGCGCGATGTGTCAGGTGAAGGCGTACAACAGGCTCTGCTGAAAGTGCTTGAGGGAACCATCAGCAGCATACCACCGAAGGGGGGGCGCAAACACCCGGAACAACCCCTGATCCAGATCAACACGAAGAACATACTCTTCATCTGCGGGGGAGCGTTTGAGGGCCTGGAAACGATCATTCAGGAGAGAATCGGGCGGAAATACATCGGTTTCAATGCTCCCCCGGAATCCGCAAGAAAGAAGGAAGCCTCTTCGATCCTGCATCACGCAGAACCGGATGATCTCCTGAAATTCGGTTTGATCCCGGAGCTGATCGGTCGACTGCCGGTTGTCGCCGCGTTGGATGAACTGGATGACGAGGCGCTGATGCGAATCCTGCTGGAGCCGAAGAATGCGCTTGTTCGGCAGTACCAGCACCTGCTCGGGATGGAAAACGTCCGCATGCGCTTTGAGGATGACGCGCTGAAGTTCATCGTGGACGAGGCCCGGAGACGGGGAAGTGGCGCGCGTGGGCTGAGAGCCGTTATCGAATCCGCAATGGTGGACGTAATGTTCGAAATCCCATCGTTGAGCGGGATCAGTGAGGTGGTCTTGACGGTGGATCCTGCTGCGCGGAAGCTCAAATCGCTGTATCTTCCGGATGACGGTCTGCGCAAACAGATCGCCTGAGAGCGGCTCTTCGACCTGGTTATGTGATGCGCGTTGTCTCTGCGGAGTTCGTCAGAAGCGTTGTTGATCTCAACGAGCTGCCTGCCGGGCGGATGCCCGAAATTGCCTGGGCCGGGCGATCCAACGTAGGGAAATCGTCGCTCATCAATGCGCTGACAGGCAGAAAAGGCCTTGCGCGAACGTCGAACACGCCGGGAAAAACGCGCGAGATCAATTTCTACGTCATAGATTCGAGCTGGCATCTGGTGGATCTTCCGGGCTACGGGTATGTCGCTGCCGCCGAATCAGACAGAGTCCGCTGGCAAGCGTTGATTGAGCCGTATCTTGAGCGTCGGAAGCAGTTGTGCGGCGTCGCTGTGCTTGTGGATTCAAAAATCGGCCCCACCGACTTAGACCAGACGATGATCGAATGGTTGACGAGGCGAGGCAGGAACTTTGCGGTGGTGATCTCAAAGGCGGACAGGATTTCGGATCGCCACGCCGCCGACCTTGCGGAATCGTTGAGGGGCACGTTGCCTGAAACGGCCCCGGTTCTGATTACCTCCGCCAAGCAGAAACAAGGCTTGCGGGAACTGGAAGGATGGATCCTGGAACGGCTCTCTGGATGGCGGAAGGAGACTCCGGTCCGGGCAACATGGCATTCGGAAACCGTATGAGGGAGACGGAACGACCGTGAAAACGCGCCTGTATACCCCTGGCCCAACAATGGTACCCGAACAGGTATCGCTTGACATGGCGGCGCCGATAATACACCATCGGACGCCGGAGTTCTCCAAGGTGTTGCAGAGCTGCCATGAGGGGCTTCAGTATCTGTTCCAGACAAAGAACCCCGTGCTCATGCTCACCTGCAGCGGCACGGGAGCGATGGAGGGAGCTGTCGTATCGGTCCTGTCCCGTTCCACCCTGACGCTGGTCGTCCGGGGAGGCAAATTCGGGGAGCGCTGGGGAGAAATCTGTGCGGCATACGGAGTTCCGTTTGTTCCTCTGGACATTCCCTGGGGTGAAAGCATTACCGCAGAGCAACTTGAAGAGGCGTTGGCGGCGAATCCGGGAGTTCGTGCAGTCTGCCTCACGCAGAGTGAGACATCCACCGGTGCGCTCAACGACATCAAAACGCTTGCCGCAGTCGTGAAAAAGAGGAACGCCCTGTGTCTCGTGGACAGCATCACCGGTTGCGGGGTTCACGAGCTCCGCGTGGATGATTGGGGAATTGACGTTGCGGTGACGGGATCCCAGAAGGGTCTCATGTTGCCGCCGGGACTGGCGTTCGCAGCGCTGAGCGACGAAGCCTGGGAAGCAGTCAAACGGACCGACCTCCCCTCGTATTATCTCAGTTTCGCCAAACACCGGAAATCGTGGGAGAAGACAACGACACCCTGGACGCCCGCGATCACGTTGCTCACAGGACTGGCGCGCGCGCTGGAAATGATTCGGTCGGAGGGGCTTGAGAAGCTCTGGGAACGGCACCAGAACATGGCGGAAGCCATGCGACAGGCGGTGCGCACGCTCGGCCTTCCCCTTTTCCCCAGGGTCCCCGCGAACGTGCAGACGGTAATCGCGCTGCCGGAAGGACTGGAGTACAGCCGTTTGAGCAAGCAGCTGTTCAACGTCTACGGGATGAAAACGGCCGGTGGACAAGACCAGCTCACAGGAAAGATTCTGCGCATCGCGCATCTCGGTTACCTTGACGATGGCGACATCGTGGCCGGCGTTTCGTTCCTGGAGCGTGCTCTTGCCGATGTCGGATGGAAGGTAAATTCGGGTGAGGCGGTTGCGGCCGCTCAACGCGTTCTCGCCCGTACGCCCGCAGCACAATGAGGCCGGTTCCATGACTGAATTCCTTCACCACAAAGTGCTTATCAGTGACGACGTGCACGAAATCTGCAAGACGCGCCTCGAAGCCGCGGGCATAGAAGTAGACTACCGTCCCGGCATAAAGGGCGCTGAACTACTGTCGGCACTGAAGGACTGCACGGGTCTGGTCGTTCGCTCGGCGACACGGGTCACCGGGGAGATCATCGCAGCAGGTCCCAAGTTGCAGGTCATCGGACGTGCCGGAGTTGGGGTGGACAACATTGACGTGGAAGAAGCGACGCACCACGGGATCGCTGTTCTGAACACCCCCGAGGGGAACACCACCAGCGCCGCCGAGCACACTATCGGAATGATGATGGCCTTGTCACGGAACATTCCGCAGGCTTGTGCAGCCATGAAGGCCGGGAAATGGAGTCGATCCGCGTTCACCGGCACGGAGGTTCGCGGCAAGGTTCTGGGTGTAATCGGCCTCGGGAAAATCGGTCGCGAAGTTGCCCGGCGTGCACGGGGTCTCGACATGAATGTCGTGTGTTACGACCCGATGATCTCTCCTGCGGCAGCAGAAGCGACCGGAGCGCAGTTGTTGCCGCTGGATGCGGTGCTTGAACAAGCGGACTATCTGACGCTTCACATCCCGTCGAACGCGAACACGCATCACCTTCTGGACGCTGACAGGCTGAACAAGTGCAAGACCGGCGTTCGGATAATCAACTGTGCGCGCGGAGAGATCATCGACACGGACGCGCTTCTGGATGCACTCAATTCCGGCAAAGTGGCGGGGGCCGCGCTGGATGTATTTGAGAACGAGCCACCGGACATGACGGCGCCGATCATCCAGCATCCGCACACCATTGTGACGCCGCATCTGGGTGCTTCCACTGCCGAAGCTCAGCATCTGGTTGCGGAGCAAATCGGCCAACTGGTGGCTGAGGCGCTTACCACGGGAACGATCAGGAACGCCATCAACATGTTTCCCATGGACCGTCAGACCTACGAACGCGCCAAACCGTTCCTGCGTCTGGCGGAGCGTCTTGGTTCGTTGCAGGCGCAAGTCTGCGACGGCCAGCCGGTGTCCCTTACACTGGAGTACTTCGGAGACGTTCTGGAGCACCCGACGGGGCTTCTCACGGCGTCGGTGCTGGTAGGAATGCTCAAGCAACTCGAATCGGGGACCGTAAACCTCGTCAATGCTCCAGTGCTCGCTCAGGAACGCGGCATCCGCGTGGACGAAATGCGACGGACCGGTGATGATGACTACAACAACGTTGTTACGGTGACGTATCAAACGCGGCTTCCGTCCGGGGAGACGCTCACGCGGCGTATCGCGGGGAGCGTTTTCGGCGAGGATTCGCCACGCGTCGTCCGTATTGACGGTCACTCGTGCGATGTCATCCCGGAAGGCCGGTTGCTGATCATGTGGAACCGTGATGTGCCTGGCGTAATTGGAGAGGTTGCCACGGTTCTGGGCACGCACAACGTCAACATCGCGTTCGGTTCGTACGGGCGAGACGTACCCGGCGGACTCGCCGTCATGGTCTACGTGCTCGACAGCGACATAGAAGAAAGCACCGTGGATACTTTGCGCAAGCTGAAAAACTTGCACACAGTGAAGTACGCCAGACTGGCGTGATTGGGCTGTTCGGATGAAAATTGCGTTCGCATCGGACCATGCTGCGTTCGACTTGAAAAATGGTGTATTACCGTACGCAAGAGCACTCGGTCACGAGGTCGTTGACTTCGGGTGCGCCACAAAGGAGCCATGCGATCACTCCGACTTCAGCATTCCGGTCGCGGAAGCAGTGGCACGGGGTGAGTTTGATGGCGCTGTTCTGGCATGCGGAAGCGGTCAGGGAATGACGATTGGGGCGAACAAAGTAGATGGTATTCGGGCGACGTTATGCCTCACCCCGGAAGCGGCCCGCCTTGCCAGAGCCCACAACAACAGCAACATTCTCGTTATGGCGGGGAGGTCTTTGACCCCCGCCGAAGGGCAGGCGATTTTTGAAGCTTGGGTATCTACGCCGTTTGAGGGTGGTCGCCATGCCCGTCGAATGGATAAGATCGCCGAGTACGAACGCCAACGGTGTGCAAAGAGGTAACCGAGCACGATGCGATGCCCTTTCTGCGGAAAACTCGAGGACAAGGTAGTCGACTCACGCGCCAGCCGGGACGGAGCAACCATACGCCGCCGGCGCGAGTGCCTCGTTTGTTCCGCGCGTTTTACCACCTATGAAGTGGTGGAATCGGTTCCCGTCACGGTGACGAAGAGAGACGGCAGGAAAGAGGTGTATGACCGCGCGAAGCTCCAGCGCGGGATAGAGCTTGCGTGCGCGAAGCGGCCCGTTACGCAGGAGCAGATCGAACGGCTTGTGGACGAGATAGAGCTCGAGCTTTTCCACGGACAGACACGGGAGGTGAAGTCCTCGCGCCTCGGAGATATGGTACTCCAGCGGCTGGAACAGCTCGACAAAGTAGCTCGCCTCCGGTTCGCTTCGGTCTTCAAGGATTTCGAAACCCCGGGCGCCTTTATCGACGAACTTAAGCTATTCGGATGAGTCTCCTTCACGCGGAGGGGTGGCTGAGCGGTTGAAAGCAGCAGTCTTGAAAACTGCCGACCGACGAGGTCCGTGGGTTCGAATCCCACCCCCTCCGCCAGCACTGGTTGCGAAGGCCCCTGCGAGTTTGCGTTTCGGCCTTTTTCTCCCTCCTTACTCCCCGCGCCACAAAACGAGACCTACTTCCCGGTTGAAACGCCTCGATTGGAGCGCAGCTTGATGATCCGTATCGCAGTGGTAGGAATGGGCTACTGGGGCAAGAACCTGGTTCGGGTTTTTCACAAGCTCGGAGCGCTCCACACGGTCTGCGACACCGTTTCCTCCAAAAAGCAGGAAATCGAGCGCGAGTACCCCGGCGTTTCTTTCACGTCTGACATGAACCAGGTTCTCGCGGATACGAGCGTTGGCGCAGTCGTGTTCGCAACACCGGCGGCGGACCATTTTCGACACGCAATGGCGGCTTTGGATGCACACAAAGACGTGTACGTCGAGAAACCTCTCGCGTTGACGGTCGCCGATGGCCGCACGATGGTGGAAGCAGCAGCCCGCACCTCGAGAATCCTCATGGTGGGCCACATACTTCGTTACCACCCCGCGATTCGCACGCTGGGCACGATGGTGGAGGCGGGAGAACTCGGGGAAATCCGTTATGTCTATTCCAACCGCCTCAATATCGGGAAGATACGCACCGAGGAGAACATCCTCTGGAGTTTCGCGCCTCATGATATCTCCGTGATACTTGCGCTGGTCGGGCGCTACCCTGAACGCGTCTCGTGCCACGGCTCGGCATATCTGAACAAAGGTGTCCCGGACGTGACGATGAGCGATCTGGAATTCCCGGAGGGCGTTCGCGGCCATCTTTTCGTCAGCTGGTTGCACCCGTTCAAGGAACAGCGATTGGTTGTGGTCGGGTCGCGGAAAATGGTTGTGTTCGATGACACTTCATCCGAGAAACTTGTCGCGTATTCACACGGCGTGGAATGGGTGAACGATGTTCCAACCGCCATCAAAGCGCCTCGAGAACACATCGACGTTGCGGATGAGGAGCCGTTGGAGAATGAATGCAGGCATTTCCTGAAATGCATCGAAGAGCGGTCAAATCCACTGACGGACGGTCGGGAAGCGCTCGCGGTTCTCGAGGTTCTTGAAACGTGCCAGGACTCGTTGGAGAAGGGGGGAGCACCTGTGACTCTGGGCGGGACTGCTAAACCCGAACGCGCGTTTTTCGCTCATCCTACTGCCATCGTGGACGAACCCTGCTCGATCGGGGCGGGAACGCGAATCTGGCATTACAGCCACATCATGAAGAATGCGGTGATCGGGGAGAATTGCGTTTTCGGGCAGAACTGCAACGTGGACAGCGGGGTTGTGGTAGGGAATAACGTCAAGGTTCAGAACAACACCTCGCTTTACACAGGGCTCATTGTTGAGGACAATGTGTTCCTTGGGCCTTCCTGCGTGTTCACGAACGTGACCAACCCGCGGTCGGAGATCTCGCGGCGGGGCCTTTACGAGAAGACGATCCTCCGGAGGGGCTGTACAATCGGGGCAAACGCAACGATTCTTTGCGGCACGACGATCGGGAGGTACGCGTTTGTGGGCGCGGGCGCAGTTGTGACGAAAGACGTGCCCGACTACGGGCTTGTGGTCGGCAATCCGGCAAGATTCCGCGGATGGATCAGCCGGCACGGGTTGCCGTTGCGTACCCCCGATGCGAACGGTGTGTACGTCTGCCCTGAAAGCGGGCTGAGATACAAAGAAGTTGCTCCGGGAGTGATCCGCTGCCTCGATCTTGACGAGGAAGCCCCGATGCCGGAGGAGATGCGCGTGGGTTTGAAATCCTACGACGCCATAGTACACCCCGAGCGATCCGCCTAGCTCCGAATTACGCCGCGCTCTGCTTTCTGCGGAATTCCGCAACTTTCGCTGCTACCTCAGGATCGCCGATAGCGATGATCTGTGCTGCGAGGACGCCAGCGTTTTTTGCCCCATTAATCGCCACACACGCTACAGGGATGCCGGGCGGCATCTGGACGATCGAAAGGA
Organism: Candidatus Latescibacterota bacterium; assembly: GCA_029547385.1. Classification (GTDB taxonomy): domain Bacteria; phylum Latescibacterota; class MWCZ01; order MWCZ01; family MWCZ01; genus MWCZ01. The sequence continues at coordinate 260 of JAKPPK010000373.1, read as the reverse complement.
GGCTGTCGAATCCGTTCAATGGTCCTGACGCGCAGGGAACCCCGATCACCGGAAGGCTCGTATGGGCGGCGACTACTCCCGGAAGCGCCGCCGCCATGCCGGCACCCGCAATAATAACTTTCACACCGCGATCCTGAGCTTCTCGCGCTATCTGCGCGGTGCGATCCGGGTTTCTGTGCGCCGAAGAGACGACGATCTCGCTGGAAAGCCCGAATTCCTGTAGCTGTGCGGCAGCCTTCTCCATCACAGGCATATCAGAA
>JAKPPK010000369.1 GCA_029547385.1 Candidatus Latescibacterota bacterium | reverse complement strand
CATCAGTGAGAACAACATCTGCTACAATACCTCCAGCCAGGGGTTCCATCAGCATTACGGGCGAGAAAACGTTGTCCGCAACAACATCTTCGCCTTCGGCCGCGAAGGGCAGGCGACGGTCTCCCGTTATGAGGATCACCTTTCCGTAACGTTCGACCGGAACATCCTGATTGGAGATAACCAGCCCATTTATGCCGTGGGGAAGCCGGAACAGCGAATTTTCCTTTCCAACAACAACCTGTTCTGGGATGTTGCCCGCGCCCCGTGGTGCGGCGCCAGCACGCGAAATGAGAAAGGCGAGTGGGGGTACAAACAGGAGTATTCATTCGAAGAATGGCGGAAACTCGGCTACGACCCACAGTCAATTGTGGCGGATCCGAAATGTCGGGACTTCGCGGCGCGAGATTTCACCTTGGAAACGGATTCCCCGGCCTTCGCGCTCGGGTTCGAACCCATAGACATGTCGGACGTGGGCCCGCGCCCGCCGGACAGGCGGGAGTAGCGCCGGAAGCAATATGCCCTGTTGGCGGTTCGGCATAGGACGTATGTGTCGTATGGGACCGATTTCTTAGGGTGGTTACCCGTGGCAGGGCTGTCTAGCGGAGACAGCCGCCAACAGAAATGCGCGAGGAGCAACACATGCTCACCATCACTGAACCTTCCCGCACCGTTCCCATCGTCCACGAGGCTGACATCTGCGTCGTCGGTGGCAGTTGCACCGGGGTATTCGCGGCAGTCAGGGCTGCCCGCCTCGGTGCCTCAGTTGCCGTCGTCGAACTCGGTGGATTTTTCGGTGGCGTCGCGACGGCCGGACTGGTGAACGTGTGGCACTCCCTCAAGGACGTCCACGACGAGCGCCAGATCATCGGCGGCCTTACGCAGGAGACGATCGACCGGCTGCACCGCCGCGCCGCGGTGGAATTCGGCACATCTCCCCACGCTGCGTACTTCCTGAACACGGAAGAACTGAAAATCGAGCTCGATAACCTGATCACCGAGGCGAACGTCCGCCCGTTTCTCCATGCCCGGTTTGTCGCTCCAGTGGTTGCGGATGGCCGGCTGGACGCCGTCATTGTGGAGGACAAGTCAGGCCGTCGAGCGATCCGTGCAAAGTACTTCGTGGATGCGAGCGGCGACGGCGACCTGATCCACCGGATGGGCCTGCCAACGCGTTTTCTGGGCGATATCCAGCCCCCCACTGCGTGTTGCATCATCGAGGGGCTTGGGAAAGTTGAAGAAGCGAATCCGGGGTTCAAACTCAACGAGGCGGTGTTCAACCCGGAGTTCCCGCAAGCGTTAAGACTTGGGTTCCTCTGGGCAGCGTGGGTGGCGGGATCTCGCGACATGAAGATGGTTGCAGGCACCCGGGTTGCGAATTCCGATTGCTCCGACGCAGACCAGCTCACCGCCGCCGAAATGGAAGGAAGGCGGCAGATCCGCGCGATGGTGGACATCCTCCGGAACCATTTTGCGCGCGGCGAGGAGGTATTCCTTCGCGGGGTGCCGTCGTACATCGGTATCAGGGAAACGCGCCACGCAAAATGCCTGCACAGCGTGACCGAAATGGAACTCCTCACCGGGCATGCATTTGAAGACACGATCGGGTGCGGCACGTATCACGTTGACGTCCACCACAGCGAAAAACCGGGGCTCACCTTCCGAAACCTCGACGGGACGGAGGAATGGGTGGTTCCGGGAAGACCGCCGGTACGAGGGCGTTGGCGACCTGAAGGCGAGGATACGCCGGCGTTCTACCAGTTCCCGTACCGTTCGCTTGTGCCCGAGGGCTCGAAAAACGTGCTGGTGGCGGGGCGCCTGATTGATTGCGACCGCGGCGCGTACGGTGCGCTGCGTGTCATGGTCAACTGCAACCAGACGGGGGAGGCAGCGGGGGTGGCCTCGACGCTGGCGCTACGGGAAAACGGCGCAGTCGCGGATGTCAACTCCGCGAAACTGCGGAATGCGATGCGCGAGGGTGGGTCTCTGCTCTAAAGGGGTGTGTGTGGATCCGACAGGTTTTTTGTGCGTTGCGCCTTCCTGTGTCGGGGTCGGCGAATCATTTCCCCTCAAAGTCAAGGTTCTTGGACCTGTTCGCCCCATCGCCTGCTCAGGCAACTGGAACGATCCGAAGCCCGCGTTGCGTGGGCCGTTCAATCTTAACGTCGATCGCAAGATTCAGTATCACGACAATTGCCTCCCCGAGTGGCGGGGTGCGCTGAAAGTGGACGGGGAAGGCAGGCTGACGGGGAGCCGTGATCTCGTGTTCGACGGTGTCCACCAGGGAACATTTCCCGGCGATTCGCGGCCCATCAGGGTTTTCGACGGGTTTTCCTTCGCGGAGCCGGGCATCCATTTCATACGGCTTGTGGACGAAAAATCTGGCGTCGAGGGCTGGTCGAACCCTGTCAACGTCACCCCGGAACCGCCCCGTTCGCGCATCTACTGGGGCGATCCCCACTGGCAGACGTTCTTCAGCGATGGCATCCGCTGCCCGGAAGAGCTGTACGCATTCGCCCGGGACGAAGGGTTCCTCGATTTCGGCGCCATCACGGACCACATGGAGGGGGTTACCGACCGCCAGTGGGATTACTTCCAGGCCGTAACGAATGATTACAACCGGCCGGGGCGGTTTGTCACGCTGATAGGCCAGGAGTGGACGAACCACAATCCTGCGGCAGGAGCGCCGGGGCACAGGAATATCTACTACCGCCAGAGTGCCGGACCGGTCCTGCGGAGCAACGCTTCAGATTGTGACACGCTCGAAAAGCTGTGGAAAAAGCTGGATTCCATTTCGAGGGTTGATTCCATCGCGATTCCCCACCACAGCGCGAACGTTATCATGGGTGTCGACTGGGAACAGGGTTGGAACCCGAAGTATGAAAAAGCGGTCGAGATTCACTCCGTGTGGGGCAACAGCGAGCGGTCCCGCGAGGACGGCAACCCCATGGCCATCCAGCACCTTAACGGTGAAATAAGGGGCCGGCATGTGGTTGACGCGTTGCGGAAAGGATTTCGCCTCGGTTTCGTGGGCGGGGGCGATATCCACGACGGACGCCCCGGAGATGCGTTGCACCAGGAAAGTTATCCTCCGTTTCCGACGCGGTTCTGGCCGGAAGGGTTCACAGCCGTCACCGTGCCGGTTCTGACACGGGAAGCGGTTTTCGACGCGATGCGGGATCACGCCACGTACGCAACGACCCAGAGCAGGATATACCTCGATGTGAGAGCGAAGCCGACCAGGAACGGCCTGACCGTTGCGGTGACTGCGGCATCAGAGGAAGGCGTCGTGGAAGCCTCCATCGTCGCGAACGGGTGCGATGTTGCCGCGCTGCGATCGGACGACGACCCGCGAGTGCTGCGGGACCGGAAAACGACCGTGAATGTCGATCCGGGTGGTTTCTGTTATGTCAGGATCATCACCGATCGGGGCAACATGGCGTGGTCCAGCCCCGTCTGGGTGTGAGTACGAACGCTCAGGCACCGCGCGTTGCCCGGTCCTGCGGTTGCCCTGCTCTGATCCGGACGGGTAAGTGACCACGTTCTTGCCATTCACTGTGTAGCATTCTTTTCATGCGTAAGGATCTCGTCGGGCTCGCGTGCAGAGGCGCTGCACGCGCGAGGAGGATGAGGAGGAGATGCATGGCCGCGAGACATCAATTTCTTCTTTTTGCCGCGCTGGTATTCCTGTTTACGCCTTTGCGTCGGGCAACCGGTGTTTCCGGAACCGCGGTTTCCGGTGAAATTCACACCACCACCTGGACGAAGGCGGGAAGCCCGTACCGCGTCACGAACACAATTCGCGTCCCCCAGGGCCAGCTTCTCACCATAGAACCGGGCGTGGACGTGCTGTTCGACGATGATGTTCCGTTCGTTGTCGAAGGGCGCATTCACGCGGTGGGGATGCAGACGGACAGCATCCGTTTCCTGCGTGGTTCCACCGAATGGGGCGGATTACGCATCTCCGGCGGCGATACCAGCACCCTGGCGCACGTGCGTATCAGCGGAGGAAACGCGAATGGTGATGCCCCGTTGAACCGTGGCGGTGGCATCTATCTTGTTGCCGCCAGACTCGGTATGGCTCATGTGGTGATTTCGGGCAATGGCGCATCGGCAAAGGGCGGCGGACTGTACGTCACGGATGACAGCAGCCGCGTGGTGCTCTCCGATTGCCGCATAACAGACAACGCAACATCTCCCGGCGGCAGCAACCACGGCGGCGGCGCCTACATCTACGGCAGCACGGTGCTGCTGAAGCACACGCTGATTGCGGGGAACAGCGCTGGAGGCGAA
>JAKPPK010000354.1 GCA_029547385.1 Candidatus Latescibacterota bacterium | reverse complement strand
GGTTGCGGACCAACGAGCCCCTGAAACACCGCAAGCACAGTCGCGTTCACCGCAGTGCCGTTGGTCGGGGTGTTGGGTGGAATGACTTTGGTCGGGGCGTTAGTTGCGGCGTTTTCATGGCCGCACCAGATCATTTTGAAGGCCTTGCCCTGATCCCAACCGGGCCGCGTACGACCCAGACGATACCCGTTCTCCTCGAAATATGTGAAGGATGCGGGTTGAGTCGGATCGTCAACACCTGATCCCGGGGAGCTTTCCGCGAACAGGTACGCAAACGCCATGTACGCTTTGGAAAAGAGATCTTTGCCCATGGTCTGGGTGGTTCCGGACACGGTCTGCGCGGGGTCACCCCAGTCAGGCCCGTCGATGCCCGATCCGTCGCCATCGTACGCGAGATACGCCGAACGCGTGCCGTACGTCGCATCAGAAGCCCACGGGTAGATCAGTTCGATGAAATCATCGTCCTTGTTCCTGTTCGGGTTGATCATCCCGTTCGCAACACCCGAGGTCGTGTGCTCAAACCCGGTTGCGAAACGGAAATCGTTGATCGCCTTGGCCGGGCGGTCAATTGCCGCATCGCGGTCCAGGTTCCCTGTGTTGATAACGGCGAAATCCTGCACGAGGTAATCCCAGTCAGGCGGGCAGGTGTAGTTGTACGTGGTGCGGTAGATATCTACACCGATCGCCATGCGGAACGCGGTGAGTTGAACTACCTCGGCGCGCAGGGTGGGGTCAACAACCCCGCGACGTGCCGCCGCGTAGTTGGCCAGACCGTTCCCCGCCGCGGGGGAACCCGGCGTGGTGCCGTACGTGTCGGTGTACGGGATCACTACCTTGCCGTTAACGATGACCTGCGGGGGCAGCCACCGGCTGATTTCCGCGGTTTCCAATCGTGAGTACCCCACAATCGGATTGGCGGCGCCGTTGCTGTTGGACACGCAAAGCTTGTCCAGCATCACGTCATCCAGATTGTATCCGTACCGCAGATTTTCGTTCGAGCAGTACGGGTACGTTGCTGTTACGGGAGTTGGGTCGGTGGGAGAAGTGGGAAGCGTTGCATCCCAATCGCGGCATCCTACTGCGCCGCCCCACGCGGTGCCATACGAGCCCCAACCTTCCCGGTTGTCGCGTCCTCCGGTGCGCATAACCCGGCCACCGGGCCAGACGGCGGTACCGTTGTACCCCACGCGCCACATGTTGTCGAGCTGTGGCTGCCAGAAACGGCCGTACCGCGCGTGCTGCAAAACACCGCGGGTCGCCCGGTCAATCGCCTCGCCCGGTTGTTTCATTGGTTGCCCGCTTACCGTCCACGAACTTGGCAGGTAATTCGGCAAATTCGGGCTGGATGGCGCTGCGGAAGTGGTTGTTGCGCCTGCCAATCCCAGCAGCGCACCAACCATTGCTCCCAGACCAGCCCAGCCCTGCAAACGCAGATAGCGTGTTCTTTCCATTTGGGCCTCCACAGCGAGCGTGTTCCTCGCAGAAAACGCTCGCGTAAACTATACGTTAGAGATTCACACGCATCCCAACCTGGAACTCACGCGGATACAGGTACAGGAGCCAGTCATTGTCTCGCGCAAACCGCCGTTCAACCACATCTTCGAGCCTGCTGTCACCGACTTTGTATTTCTGATCGAATTTGCCGGTGCTGGGGTTCATCGTGGCCAGAAGAGCAATGTAGTCGCTCTGATTCCTCAGCGCGGCGATATTGAGCGTCTTCTGATTGAACACGTTGCGCACGTCTACGTAGAAGCTCACGTTGCGTGAACCCATGCTCAGACCCTTGTTCAAGCGCACGTTGGTGCGGTACACGTCAACGAACCGAAGCTTCGTGGGGTTGCCGGTGTTGAACGGATCATAGTTCATCGTGCCGCCGCGGCTCCACGTCTGGTTCAACGAAAGGCTCCAATCGCCCCTCATCATACCCCAGTCCGACGGAGTACGGAGCACGATATTCGCGTTCAGCGACGGCTGCACTTCGGATTGCCCGGACGTGACGCGGTACGGGACGTTGATCTTGCCCTTGTTCCCGTTGACCGCCCCGAACGATGTGGTGTCGTATATCGTCTGGAAGCCCTCGTTTCCGGACGAGTACACCCGGTAATCCAACTGCAAAGAGGCGCCGAAGAACCGTCCGGCTACCTTATCCAGGCTGATCTCCATGCCGCGCGAAGTAGAAAATGCGCCGTTATGCACGAGATCGAGCGTGTTGCCGGTTTTTGCGAGGGTATCCCAGCCAACGCCCTGGAACGCCACGGGCATGCTGTCGTCGTCTTTCGAATAGCCTTTGACCCGAGCGACATACGTATTCCGAATCGACTGTTCAAAGCCAACTTCATACACGACTGAGCGCGCCATGTCGAGATTCGGATTCGACATCCCGCGGATTTCAGACCCACGGCTGCCGTTCTGGAAGCTTTCCGGAGAGTACCCGTACAACCAGCCGGCTTTCGGGGTGCTGTACATCCAGCCGAAGTTGAAGAAAAACTTGGTAGATGTGCCGACCGGATGACTGATGCCGAGACGCGGCGACAGCTTCCACTTCGTGGTGGCGGCTTTCTTCGGGAAATATCCGTCCGCGATTTGCGCGTACATCCATCCCGAGTCCTGCGCCATCGGAACGTTGGCCATACGGACATTGCGAAGCCAGTCGTCCGGAAGGACCGTCATTCCCTGCGCTTCCAGCCAGGGAATCAACTGAGCCCGCTGGAACACCGCCGGCGCAAGAAGATCCGGCCAGAGGATATCGGCGCCGGAGTTGAAGCCGTCGATGCGCATACCGACATTCGCAATCAGGCCTTCGTACTCCATTTTGTCCTGAACGTACGCGCCGAGTTGCCACGGTGAAGTCTCGTACTGAACCCAGTGCCCGAGGCGGCCAAGGTCACGTGTCACGCGTCGGTAATCCTTGGTCAGATTGTTCAGGATAGCCTCGGCTCCCAACTTGATGCCGTTGTTGCGGTTCACCTGTGAGAATGCGTCAAACCGCAAACGGCTGTAATTGTACTTCGAGAAATCAGATGCATATCCGCCGCCGGTCAGAAGATACACGCCGGGAACGTCGGTGTATCCATAACCGGTGGTGCCTTCGCTCGGCCAGAAGCCCATCGGCCCTTCGTTTACGTAGATCGTGTTGCCCGCCGAGTCCTTGTTGACCAGTGCAATATTGCGGGTCGTATCACGGTGAGCGACGTGTTTGGCGTCAATTTTGCCCGTGAAGTACTCGTAACTCAGCGAGTAATACGTCGAGCGGGAGAGCGTGTGCGTAACCCGTGCACCAAGCCCCCAGGTTGTCTCTTTGTGCGGAACGTTAGCCGCGAGGTTGTATTTGTTGAATGCTCCCGCTTCGCCTACGTCCTGCAACCGGTTGCACAGGAAGTTGTACAGTGAGTTCCCGCCATTTGACGCACCTTCAGACGAGAAGAACAACTGCATGTCCTGTGTGCCGACATTACCGCCCACCGCATCGTTGCCGTACATCGTGGCTCTCGTCACCTGGTAGCTTCCCCGCAGTTCCAGCTTGATGGTCGGCAGGAGGCTCGATTTGAAGCCCAGGTCGATCCGCCGGTCAGTGTAGGCCTGCTGAATCGCCGGCACACCGAGCTGAGACCGGAGGTCCTTGAAACCGATGACCACGCCGGTGCGGGGGAGAACCACAAGCGGGGCCGTCAGGGCTGCGTCGATGTAGTAATCGCCCTGATTCGCGTAATCCACGCCGCGGTGCTGCCAGTCCCAGTACTCGATGAGCGCTGCCTTTGTCCATTTGCCCTTGGTGACGGTCAGCGTGCGGTCATTCGCCTGAGCGGCAGGCACTGCGCTGTTGAGTGAGGTCAATAGCGCGTCCCATCCCTGAAATATCTGCACCGAGGACGCGGAGTCTGCGCTCGGAGAAATGTCCGTGAGATCAGTTCGGGGAAGCCAGATTGGCTTGTCCGAA
>JAKPPK010000332.1 GCA_029547385.1 Candidatus Latescibacterota bacterium | reverse complement strand
CGCATTGTTCCGATGCCGAGTTCATGCATGGCTTTGTCGCGGATCTTGATATAGGAGTCGGGTATTTGCCCGGTCAGGGTGACGGGTGACTCCCTGAGTTTTCCCACCATGTCGGCGTTTCCTTCTGCCGCGAATCGCCGCACCATGTAATCGTACGCGAGTTTCTCGGACGCCTTCTGGTGAGATATCTGAGAGATCCCGATATAAGCCCAGAACAACTCCGGATGTGTTGCCGCTACCCTGATTCCAAGAAACGTTCCGCCGGAATGTCCCATCAAATAGATCCTGTCCTGACGGAATCTCTGTCTGAGGTAATCTGCAACCGTGATGACATCGTTCATCATGGTGTCCACGGTCATCGCGGAACGATCGAGACCGGAATCGTAGGAAATCCCCGACCCTCGCTGTTCCCACCAGACCACGGTGAACAGCTCATCGAGTCCCGTCGGATATTTGTCCGTGAGGAAATAGTCTGGCATGCCGCCATGCAGGTACAGCAACACGGGGGCGTTCCTGCGTTTTCCCTTGATGAACATTCCCTGCTTCGTGCCATTGATGTTGACGAAGATTTTCTCGGAAATGCTCCCGGCAAGCGGATTGCCGCGGGAATCCAAGAAGGGTTTTGGCCTGCCGGAGCTGTTCATCCACACCAGCCCCACCGCCACCAGCAACCCGGCTGCAACAAAACCCACAAAGGCGGCGAGCGCATAGAGCGCCGCTTTTCCCGTCAGCATGAAGAGATATCTCCCGTCCATTTCTGGAGTACTCCCACGGAACCGCATTCGAGAATCGGGTGCACCCGCACTGCCAAGGCCCTGTCCAAATCGGCCGCATCATCAGGAGTAACGTAGCACGAGCACCTTCGACAGGCAAACCGTGGGCTCCTGTCGGCACGCGGAGGCGTTGCAGCGTGCCCCTCCACCGCCCGCTGAACTTTTTTTCGCTCCCCCTCTTGACACGAAGACGCCTCTTTGCCACAGCCAGATGCAGGGGGCGTCCTGTCCACGCTGCCCACGCAGTCCACCGAAACCGGAGAACGCACGCCACATGACGCTATCCGCAACGCCCATCGGTGGAGCACAACCGGCAGCACCGGGCGCCGGCGCGCGGGTGGGTTCGCCCTCGCCGCCGCGGAAACGATCTTCTCAATCACGTCAGCATCACGTTCCGAACACCTCCTCGCCGCATGGCAGGAAGTGCGGGATTAGCTGACATCGCATCCGGTCTCCTAAAGGGCCGCTGTTCTTCTGCCGCGACTCGCGCATACCATCGCAGCGCGGGGTGGTCCCGCGTCGCGGCACCCACCTTCTCGTGGAGGAGTCTCATGCGCATCTCTCTGAACGGCCAACGCATATTTCCGCTGGGTGCCTACGAGCATCCGCGAACCGAGGACGAATGGCGGCAATGGACGAAGGCCGGGATCAACATCGTCTGCTGCCACAACCGGGAGGAGCTTGACGCAGCCCACGCGCACGGTGTGCGGGGATGGGTGCCCGTGCCCGTGATTCTGTCCGATGGCGACGCTGGTTCCACGCTTGCCGCGAAGGTGGACACGCTGAAGGACCACCCCGCCCTCGCGGTCTGGGAAGCGCAGGACGAGGCGATCTGGAACGTGTCCCGCAAGGACGACAACAACGTGCGGATGAGCTTCTGGAAGCACCCGCCGGAGAAACTGGCAGAGATCGAAGAGCGTTTCAACGCGGTGGTTCGTGGGTTGGAACGCGGTGCCAAGGTCGTACGGGAACACGATCCCGG
>JAKPPK010000520.1 GCA_029547385.1 Candidatus Latescibacterota bacterium | reverse complement strand
TCGTCCAGGTCGTTACGGTCGGTGATCACGACCAGCGTCGGGTTTTCCATCGCCGGATGCAGCACGACCCGCCCGGCATAGAACGCCATGGTCAGGCTCTTGCCCGATCCCTGTGTGTGCCACACGACACCGACGCGGCGGTCACCGGGCTTGGCCTCTTTCTGGCTCCTGGCAAAATAGGTGCCTTCGCCTTCCCGCACCTGCCAAGGGGAAGCGGGAGGCACACAGGCGCGAACTGTCTCCTGTACCGCCGCATTCACGGCGTGGTATTGGTGATACCCGGCCATCTTCTTGACCAGCACGCCGCCGCCTACATCCTCGAACACGATAAAGTGCCGGATCAGGTCGAGAAACCGCCGCTTTTCGAATACGCCCTCCAGCACCACCTTAAGCTGCGGCAGCTTCGTGTCGGCCAGTTCTTCACCCTCGATGGTCCGCCAGGGCATGAACCACTCGCGATCCGCCGTAAGCGTCCCGATCCGCGCTTGCACGCCGTCGGAGATCACCATCGCCTCGTTGAACGTGAATAGCGACGGAATCTGCTGCTTGTAAGTCTGAAGCTGGTTGAAGGCCGACCAGATGGTGGCATTTTCGGTAGCGGCGTTCTTGAGTTCCATCACCGCCATCGGCAGGCCGTTGATGAACAACACCACATCCGGCCGCCGCTCCTGCTGATTCTCAACCACGGTAAACTGATTCACCGCGAGGAATTCGTTGTTTTCCGGCTCGTCGAAATCAATGGCCCACACCTGCTCATGCCCGTGCGATCCATCTTTTCGCTGAACCTCGACCGGGATACCCTCTATGAGCATTCGATGAAAGGCATGGTTGTTCGCCACGAGCGACGGTGAGTCCGGACGGGTCAGCTTGCGGAACGCCTCCTCCAGCCCATCCGCCGGCACCTGCGGGTTGAGTCGCGCCAGCGCCTGGCGCAGGCGATATTCAAGCACCACCTGGCCGTAGTTGTCGCGTTCCGCCGCAGGCATATCCGGGGCGATGTCGGGGCCGAAGAGGGTTTGGTACCCGAGGCTGGAAAGCCAATCGAGGGCGGCGGATTCAATGTCGGATTCTGTCAGATTCGCCATGATTCATCCTTCTGTAGGGGCGGTTCGCGAACCGCCCCTACCACATCCGTATTTTCCCGATCCAATGCCCATTGCATGGGGTTGTTGATGATGTATTCGCGGATGCGATTCAACGATTCGTCATCACGGATGATATGTTCGTAATAATTCCGTTGCCAGACGGGTATGCCGGGGGTGCCGCGCATGATGTTGATGTGTTTGGTGGATTGGTATTTGAAATATGCAACCATTTGTCCCAACGTCGCCCGTAGGGGCGCGGTTTCCGCGCCCGTTATGGTCCCCGCGCCCGATGCGACGTAGGGGCGGGGTGACCCCGCCCCTACGATAACGATGACACCATGCACATGATTCGGCATGATAACGAATTCATCCAATTCCACGTGCGGAAAATGGATCGGTATTTCATGCCAACATC
>JAKPPK010000302.1 GCA_029547385.1 Candidatus Latescibacterota bacterium | reverse complement strand
GGCGTCGAGATTCAGCACAGAGGAGCTCTCCATAAGCCACGCACACAGATTCCTGATGAGAGAAAGGTCTATCACCGTGTCCCTGCCCCACGCGGAAGGCGCGTTCCCTCCCAACTCCGGGGAGTAGGAAAGCGGCACGTGCAGGAAGCCGTCCTCATCCTCTTCCAGGAATCGCGCCCAGAAATCCATGCATGCCCGGAACAGGGGATACGCGCGCCGCCGGAGGAACTCCAGATCCCGTGAATAACGCCAGTGGAGCCAGAAATGGTGTGCCAGCCAGGTGGCCGCTCCGGGCCAGAACTGGACGGTCCCCCACGATGGCACCGGCGTACCGTCTGCTGCCAGTGCGCTCTCCAGACGAAGGCCGTCCCAGCCGAAGAACCTCCTGGTGCGCTCCTTCCCTCCCTCCGCTATTTGTTCCACCCAGTCGTAAAGAGGCGTGCCCAGCTCAAGGTGGTTCGTTGCATATGCCGGCCAGTAGGTTTCCTGCACGTTCATGTTTGCGGCGTATTCACCGACCCACGGTGGCAGAACGCCGTCGGTCACCCACAGGCCCTGCAGGTTCGCCGGAAGATGCCCCGCTCGCGAGGAGGATGCAAGCTTGTACAAGCCGTAGTACCAGAGCGTTTCCAGCCGTTTCTCGGGAATGGTGATCTCCGATCTGCTCCAGAACCGCCGCCACCAGTTCACATGCTGCCTGCGCATACTGGCGAGCGAACGGGCAACGCCGTTGAGTATTCTCGCCGCGATTTGTTCAGGGTTCGGACCATCACGCGATGTCGCGATCGTGCACAACAACGTAATGCCAGAACCGGTGCGAATCTGTTTCCAAGCAACCACTGAGGTTGTGCCGTCAGGTAACCTTTGGACTGCGGCACTTGCGCCCGAGATGGAGACAATCCTGTGTCGCTCGAGGCCAAGCTCCTGCGCTTGCCCGGCGTTCAGATCGCTGAGTGATCGCCAGCGAACACGGATACCGTCGGCTCCCCCGCTGAGCCGCACGGCGATGACAGGCGCGGTGGCCGCAACGAACACTTCCAGGCGAACGGTGCCGATCTGCGCGGTGAGCGTGGCATTCCTGAGAGATAACCGGGCCGAAAAACCGCGTTTTACGCCGCTGCCCGGCACCCACAACTCCATCCTCCCGACCGGAAGCTTGGCAGGGGTAGGCGCGTGGTAGTAATGATTCCGTTCCATGATCGCCGCCAACTCGTCCCATGAGCCGGACTTCGCGAGACGCCTGATGGTACCCCAGTTATAGTCCGCATCGTCGGGTGGCGGCGTCGCCCGGAGATCCCAGAGACCGTCACGATCAAGAGTCAGACACAGAGGAGACCCATCACCCCACGCCATGACACCCAGATGGCCATTCCCCAGAGGAGCGCCCGTCTTCCACTCCAATGACGGGAGTTCGTAGAGCAGGTCGTGGCGCGAATTCGGACAGGACATCGGAAGGGCTCTATCTCGAAAGGCTGATGGGCTGTTTTCTCGAATTGGTCAGACGTTAACTTAACGTACGGCAAAGCCCACCCATGCCCAACGGGAATACCGTTGCGCCGATACGGATTGACTCGCACGCCCTCACGCTCGGTTATTCATACCCATGGAAAACCTGCCTACTCCCGCACTCGTGGTTGACGGCGCGGTTCTGCGCGCGAATATCGAACGTCTTGCTGCTTACGCGCGTGGACACCGCCTCCGAGTCCGCCCTCACACGAAGACACACAAATCAGTTTTCGTCGCATCGCTCCAGGTAGGCGCGGGCGCAAGTGGCTTGACCGCCGCCAAAGCGGGCGAGGCGGAAATCATGGCAACGGTCTGCGAGGATATACTCGTAGCGTTCCCGCCGGTGGACCCGGAGCGATGCGCCCGAATCGCCGCACTGGCCACTCACAGAACCGTTCGCGTTGCGTTGGACTCGATCACCGCGGCCCAGCGAATGGCACAGGCTGCTGCCGCCGCGCAATCACGAGTGGGAGTACTCGTGGATGTGGACGTTGGCATGGGCAGGACGGGTGTCCAGACACCGGAAGAGGCTCTCCGTCTCGCTGAAGTGATCGACCGCGATCCCTCGCTCCATCTGGACGGGATCATGTACTACCCCGGGCACGTGTGGAGCCCTCCTGAGGAACAGCATGAGGCGCTGCAGAAAGTCGCGACGAAACTGGAAGAGGTCATCAGGTTCTGGACAAAGGGCGGATTGAAGGCTGACATCGTGTCTGGGGGCTCCACGCCTACCGCGTACCAGTCCCATCTGGTCCCGCAGACCACCGAGATTCGTCCGGGAACGTACGTCTTCAACGATATGAATACGGTTCACGGTGGATTCTGTACGATCGAGGACTGCGCTGCGCGAATGATCTGCACAGTGGTCAGCACGGCGATTCCTGGGCAATTTGTTATTGACGGCGGAACAAAAACGTTCACGAGTGACCGGTGCATTCCGAGACCCGAAAGCGGGCACGGGTACATAATCGAGTATCCGGAAGCACGCATCTTTGCCCTGAGCGAGGAGCACGGGCAGGTAGATGCACGCGCGTGTTCTCGCGTGCCAAAGGTTGGTGAGCGCGTGACCGTCATTCCGAATCACATCTGCCCCTGCGTGAATTTGCAGGATTCTTTCTGGATCGCGGAACCCGGGAACCCACTCCGCAGAATTACCGTTGATGCCAGAGGAAAGCTATCCTGAACCTTTTTGTCGACGAAAGGCAACCGTGAACACCTCCAGCAATCTGCGCGGCGTGCTTCCCGTATTCCAGACGCCGTTTCGAGAAGATTACTCGATTGATTTCGACGTATTGCGCCATGAGATAGAGTGGCTTTACGAATGCGGTGCCGACGGCACCGTCATGGCGATGGTCTCCGAAACACTCCGCCTTTCCACAGAAGAGCGGCGTGAGCTTGCGGCGGCTGCCTGCAAATTCGGGTGCCAGCGCGGAGCGGTGGTTATCAGCGTTGGGGCTGAATCCACATTTGTTGCAGAGAGTCTTGCCCGACACGCGGAAAGTGTGGGAGCCACTGCGGTTATGGCGATTCCTCCCGTATCTGTCGCGGTGGGTGAGGATGAGCTGTTACGGTATTACGAAGCCATACTCCGCGGGATACGGATTCCTCTGATCGTTCAGGACGCCAGCGGTTACGTGGGCAAGCCAATGTCAATCGAGATTCAGGCTCGCCTCCTCAACGAATTCGGAGACGATCGGATTCTTTTCAAACCGGAAGCCACGCCGATAGGGCAGCGTCTGACCGCTTTGCACCACGCAACGGGTGGACGTGCACGTGTGTTCGAAGGCAGTGGAGGAATCGCCCTCACCGAGAGTTTCCGCCGGGGTATCACGGGCACTATGCCGGGCGCTGATCTCATCAAAGGAATTGTGGCGTTATGGCACGCCCTCGAGGCTGGCGACGAGGAGCGAGTGTATGAATTGAGCTTTCCCATTTCTGCCCTGGTGGCGATGCAACACGGGTTGGACGGGTTCATCGCCGTTGAAAAATACCTTTTGCACAAACAGGGAGTTTTCCCCAACACGGTGGTTCGCGGGCCGGTGGGCTTCGTGCTCGACGATGAGACGAAGAATGAAATTGACCGGCTTTTCTCAATACTCGAAAAGTCGCTGCAGAGCTCACGATGATAGTTGACGTCCACAGTCATGCCTGGCTCTACCCGGAGCATTTCGGCGCAGGTTTCCGGGAACAGGCTCAAAGAGCGCGCGGCCAGAAAGAAGTCGATCTTTCCGCGGATTTCGAGCGCTACAGCGATGCGGCACCCGCGGATACCGTGGCGATAGTTTTCGGTGGGAAAGCCAGACTCTCCGGGCTCTGGGTGGACGACCGCTACGTGGCGGAGTACGTCGCCCGCCATTCCCCACGGGTGATCGGGTTCCTTTCCGTTGACCCGAGCCAGCCGGGTTGGGAAACGGAGATGAGAGAGGGTCACGAAGTGCTCGGCCTGCGGGGCATCAAACTCCTGCCCATGTATGCGGGATTTCGTCCGGACGACCGGGCGCTGGATGGGCTGTGGAGTTATGCCGAGAAGAACCGACTTCCCGTGATTCTGCACAGTGGAACGACCTTCATCTCGCAGGCGCCCCTCGAGTGTACATTGCCACGGTGGGTGGACAACGTGGCCATCCGTTTCCCGGACGTCAGGATCGTTCTGGGTCATCTGGGACATCCCTTTGAGAACGAAGCCGTTGCAGTCATCCGTAAGCACCCCAATGTGTACGCGGATGTCAGTGCGCTGTTTTATCGCCCTTACCAGCTCTACAACAGCCTTATGCTCGTCCAGGAGTACGGCGTCTGGAGCAAAGTGCTCTTCGGAAGCGACTACCCATTCTCCACGGTGAACGAGAGTGTTTCCGGGTTGCGCTCTTTGAATGAAATGCTCACCGGGACGGCGCTGCCCCGGTTGAACAGGGCAAAAATCGAGGCGATGATCCACCGTGACAGCCTTTCTCTCCTCCAACTGAACCGCCCATGAATAGATTCGCACTGACTGGCGCCCGCGTTTGGACCGGGGATGGTGAAGCCTTTGACGGGCACGTAATTGTTTCGAACGGCATCATTGAACGCGTTGCGCAGGGGGCGTGCGGTGAAGCGCTTCCCAGAGTCGATTTGTCCGGGTACTCACTTTCGCCGGGAATGATCGACCTCATGGTGATGGGTGGTTTCGACCGGAGCATACTTCGGGACGATCCTCTCGACATCGCGAAGGAATATCTGCGCCTCGGGGTGACGTCCTGCCAGTTTTGCATCGGCACGCTCCCGTGGGATTCGATGGTCAAAGTCGCGACGAACATTTCGCGAGCATTGTCCTGCCGCGAATACGATTCTGCGCGAGTACTCGGAGTGTACTGCGAGGGACCTTTCCAACAACCCCACCTGACGGGCGCAAGTCTGCGTGATTTTGCCCTCGAACCCTCTCCGGAGACTGTCGAGCGCTTGCTGGCTGACATGGGGAACGCCATCACAATGGTGAACGTTGCCCCCGGGCTGCCGGGCGATGCTGAGGCCGTGACGCGTCTGGTTGCATCAGGGAAAATCGTTTCAATGGCGCATTCGGATGCCCCGGCCGAGCGGGTTTTTCGGTGCGTTGAAGCCGGCACGACCGTGCTCGGCCATGCATGGGACAACAACTCCGGCCGCATCGGCGATTCGGGCGTGCAACAGCCAACCATCGAGCACGTTGCGATGACGGATGAGCGCATCCGGTACCTGCACGTCATCGCGGACGGAGTCCATGTGCACCCGGTTATGATGCGCCTTCTTCTACGCGCCCGTGGGTCGGGTGCGCTGTGTCTGGTTACCGATGCCGTTACCCGGGCCGGCATGCCTGATGGCCCCTATGTCTGGGATGACGGACGCCGTTTCTTCAAGTCCGGCGGCGTGGGCCGAACTGACACCGGGTGGCTTTGCGGCAGCGCCACTCTGTTGCCCGACATGTTCCGGAACTACGTCAACTTCACCGGGCTTCCGCCACACGAGGCGATCCGGGCGGTGACGGGCAATCCGGCGGCATCGCTTGGGATGAGTGATGAGATTGGACACATCGCCGCGGGCCACATTGCAGATCTCGTAGCATGGGACAGTCATTTGCGCGTACGGCGGGTCTGGCGGCAAGGTGTTGAGATATCGAACGTATCCAGTTACGGAGAGGTGGAAATCAGCCCATGACCGATCGTTTTTCGCTGGATGGGAAAATCGCTGTGGTGACCGGCGGCAGCCGGGGAATAGGGAAAGGTATCGCTGTCGGATTTGCCGAACATGGCGCCGACGTCGCGATAGTGTACCGGTCCGCACAGAAGGAGGCGGAGGCAGTCGCGGAACGAATCCGGGGGCTGGGGCGGCGATGCTGGGTATTTCGTCGCGACCTCGGTGAGGTCGAAACGTTGTCAGATTTCGTGGATGATATATGGCGTACAACGGGACGCGTTGATGTGCTGGTAAACAACGCAGGAATGGCATACCTCGAGAGGTTCAACGAAATCACTGCAGCGCATTGGCGTCGCCTGATGGCTGTCAATCTGGACGCCGTGTTTTTCATGGCGCAACGCACCGCGGAGCACATGATTCGCGACGGCATCAAAGGCCGCATCATCAACCTATCATCGAAAAACGGACTGGTCGCCGAGGCAGGACTGGCACATTATAACGCGTCAAAGGGCGGCGTGGAACTGGTGACCAAATCGCTTGCCATTGAGCTGGGAGAACACGGTATCACCGTGAATTGCATCGCCCCGGGAATCATCGAAACAGAGATTGCGGGCGAATTCGACATCGACCCCGCGTTCTTCTCGTACTACAAGGAACACATCCCGCTCGAACACCGGTTTGGTGCCGTAGAGGAGTGCGTCGGCGCGGCAGTGTTTCTTGCATCTTCTGCCGGGTCCTACATTACCGGTCAGAGTCTGGTGATAGATGGGGGCGTGCTGTGTGAACAGGTCCCACGGATGCAGTTCATGTCCACGTTCAAGAACACGTTGAACGGTGGATGACGGAATCGCCGGTCGGCAGGCAGGCCCGCGAACACGCAACATGCGAGCGCTGAACGCAGTTCCCGCCGGGAAGGATGCGGTGGCAGCGATTTCCCGGAAAGGGATCACAGAAATGGCGTAAGAGGCTGAGTCAACAGCCTCCGATCTCAATCTGCCCGAGCAGGATGTTTAGTGCGTCACTCCACCCGGTAATTCGGTGCTTCCTTTGTTATCGTCACGTCGTGCGCGTGACTTTCGCGCAACCCCGCCTGGCTTATCCGGATAAAGCGCGCCTTTTCGTGCAACTCGGAAATCGTCATTGCCCCTACGTATCCCATACCGGATCGAAGACCCCCGACAAGTTGGTACACGTAGGCACTCAACGAGCCTTTGTAAGGCACTCTGCCCTCGATACCCTCAGGGACGAGCTTTTCCGGCTCGACATCGTTCTGGAGGTACCTTTCGCTTGATCCCTGAACCATAGCGCCGAGTGAGCCCATCCCTCTGTAAACCTTGAACGTGCGCCCCTGGTAAATGATCGTTTCCCCGGGGCTTTCGTCCGTTCCGGCAAAAAGAGACCCGATCATTATCGTGCTTGCACCGGCGGCGAGGCCTTTGGTAATGTCTCCGGAATGCTTGACTCCTCCATCCGCGATAATCGGGATGCCGTATTGCTGCGCACACTCCGCGCATTCCTGTACCGCAGTGATCTGGGGTACTCCGACGCCGGAAACGACTCGCGTCGTGCAGATTGACCCTGGCCCCACACCAACTTTGACGCCGTCCACCCCGGCATCAATGAGAGCTTTCGTGCCTTCTCTGGTCGCGACATTTCCCGCCACCACAGGCACATTCGGGAACCGCTTCTTGAACGCCTGAACGGTGGAACACACGCGCCTGGAATGGCCACGCGCGGTGTCAATCACCACCACATCCACCTCTTTTTCCACCAGCGCCGTGGCCCGCGCCTCCCAGTCCGCCCCCGTACCTATTGCCGCCGCAACACGCAGTCTGCCGAGACTATCGGTGCACGCGTTCGGGTACTGGATCTTCTTCTCGATATCCTTGACGGTGATGAGACCCCGGAGGTACCCCTCGCTGTCGACAACAAGAAGTTTTTCTATGCGATGGCGGTGCAGGGTAGCTCGGGCCTCCTCCATGGATACTCCGACCGGAGCCGTGACCAGATTCTCGCTCGTCATCACGTTCCTGATTGGCTGATCGAGTTTCCTTTCGAACCGCAGGTCCCGATTCGTGAGTATCCCTACGAGCTTGCCGTGGGGGTCAACCACGGGAACACCCGATATGTGCAGTTCGGACATCAGAGTCAATGCTTCCCGAATGGAAGCGTCGGGTCCCAGGGTGACGGGATCGACGATCATTCCGCTTTCCGAGCGCTTCACCTTTTCGACTTCGGAGGCCTGGTATTCGACGGGAGCATTGCGGTGGATGACGCCTATTCCTCCCTCCCGGGCAAGCGCGATTGCGAGGCGAGCTTCCGTGACAGTATCCATCGCGGCGCTGACAAGGGGAATGTTCACGGGAACCTGGCGCGTGAACGGCGCGGTCGTCACAACATCTGCTGGAGCAACGTCAGATTCACCGGGAACGAGCAGGACATCGTCGAATGTCAGGCCTTCTGGGATCGCATCGCGCATGGTTCCATTTCTCCGTGCGGCGTTGGGGCGTCGCATCCCGGGGTGGGGTGTTCTGGGTGAATTGGTAAAATATGCCGCCATTTCGTTTGCGAAGTCAAGACATCGAAACACCGGCGTCTGAGACGGGCCATCACGAAAACTCCAAGATTCACAAACAGGCGCGCGTTGGAAGACAGGTGTGTCACGCGGTATATTGAAAAACGTTCAATGGACCACACACGCAACGGCTGCAGGAACCTGCTCACTGAAATACCTCGCGCCGCCCCACCGAATTGATCGGATTTCCGCCCGGTGAGATTGTACGTTGTCCTCGGACACCGTTCGTGAACCGGTAGCAGTGACGGCATACTGCGTCTGGGAGGTGAACTCATGCACACCATCATGGACAAGCGTTTGCTTGCGCCCAATGTGTACAGGCTCGAAGTCGGCGCACAGTTGATCGCCGAAAGAAGGAAACCGGGGCAGTTTATCATTCTTCGGGTGAACGAGGAGTCGGAGCGCATCCCGCTTACAATCGTGGAAAGCGACCCTGTGGCGGGAACAATCGTTCTCGTGTTCCAGGTGATGGGCGAGGGTACGCGGTTGCTGGCTTCTCTCGAAATGGGTGATGAGATTCGGGATGTTGTCGGACCTTTGGGACATCCCACGGAAATCAGCCACTATGGCACGGTGGTCTGCGTCGCCGGAGGAATCGGTGTGGCCCCGATGTTTCCGATTGCCAAAGGGATGGCCGACATGGCGAATACAGTGATCAGTATCGTAGGGGCGAGAACGCGTGACCTTTTGATACTTCAGGAGGAAATTCAATCGGTCTCCTCGGAAGTGTTGATTACTACCGACGACGGGACCTTCGGCCGGCATGGGTTTGTCACTGATGCATTGAAGGAACGCCTCGAGTCAGGTTTCACACCGGACGCTGTCGTGGCGATAGGCCCTCTTCCGATGATGCGGGCAGTAGCGGAGACGACTCGCCCTTACGGCATCAAGACCATCGTCAGCCTGAACCCGATCATGGTTGACGGCACCGGAATGTGTGGCGGTTGCCGCGTTTCTGTGGGCGGGCAGATGAAGTTTGCCTGTGTAGACGGACCGGAATTCGACGGGCATCAGGTGAACTACGCGGAACTGGCGAATCGTCAACGGATGTACCGCGACAAAGAGGCGTGCAAGATTCGAAGTCTGATACCCTGATCTCCCAACCCCACGTGTGCAACACTGACGAGGAACTGCTCGGAAAAGGCTGCCAAATGAACCCTTCAGAAAATGCTGTTGAAAGGAACCCTGAGCGACGCAAACCTCAACCTGCGCGGCCGCGACAGGTAATGCCTGAACGTCCGCCGTTGGAGAGGAACCGGGACTTTGCCGAGGTCGCTACCGGGTTTACCGCCGAAATGGCAATCGCGGAATCAGAACGATGCCTCCAGTGCAAAAAACCGCTCTGCGTTCAGGGGTGCCCGGTAGGCATTGACATCCCGGCATTCCTCCGTTTCATCGCTGACGGGGATTTCGCGGGTTCGATAAACAGGCTGAAGGAGGACACGAATCTCCCCGCGATCTGCGGGCGAGTGTGCCCTCAGGAGACTCAGTGCGAAGAAAAGTGCATTGTTGGCAAACGGAACCAACCGATCGCGATAGGTGCGCTGGAACGTTTCGTCGCTGATTGGGAAAGGGAGAACGGCGCCGTCAAAACACCCGTAGTTGGTGCACCGACAGGAAAAAGGGTCGCGGTGGTAGGTTCGGGACCTGCTGGGTTGACGACGGCAGGCGAACTCGCACGTCGGGGACACGCCGTGACTGTTTTTGAAGCGTTGCACGAGCCGGGTGGAGTGCTCGTCTACGGCATCCCGGAGTTCCGTCTCCCGAAAGAAATCGTCCGGCGCGAGGTGGACGGGTTGCGGGCAATGGGAGTGGAGATCCGGCTCAACACCATCGTCGGCAGATCCCTTACCATTGACGACATGTTCGCGCAGGGGTTCGATGCGGTTTTCGTGGGCTCCGGCGCAGGGCTGCCACATTTCCTCGGAATCCCCGGTGAGAACCTCAACGGCGTATACAGCGCCAACGAGTTCCTCACGCGCATGAACCTGATGAAAGCGTTCCGGTTCCCGGACTACCACACCCCGGTTCACGTCGGCAAAAAGATCGCGGTATTCGGTGGTGGCAATACTGCGATGGATGCCGCCAGAACCGCACTCAGAATGGGTCCCGAATCCGTGAAACTCATCTACCGCCGTTCAGAAGCGGAAATGCCTGCGCGTGCGGAAGAGATTCACCACGGACGAGACGAGGGAGTGGAGTTTGTTACGCTGACTGCGCCGGTGGAATTCCTTGACGACGGGAAGGGGTGGGTTGCCGGTGTCAAAATCATCAAGATGGAACTGGGCGAACCCGACGCGAGCGGGAGACGGCGTCCGGTTCCGATTGAAGGAAGTGAAGAGATAATCGAGATAGACACCGCCGTGATCGCCATAGGTAACAGCCCCAATCAACTGATTCCGCAGACAACAAAAGGGCTCGAGACCACACGGCACGGAACATTAATTGCGAATGAAGCCACCGGCGAGACGACGAAAACCGGAGTATTCGCAGGCGGTGATGTCGTGACGGGTGCCGCTACCGTGATTCAGGCCATGGGCGCGGGAAAGGCCGCGGCGGCCGCCATAGACGATTTCCTGATGAAACGCGCGAACGCGGAAGAACTCAGGCAGTACCGCGAGAAGTTGTCGGGGTTCTTCCTTGTGGATTCACCTCGACGAACGCCGGAAGAACGTCTTGCGCTCCTGCGCTCTCTCGGCGTGCCCGAACCGGAATCTTTTCTCGCCAAGCGGTTGCCGCAATGGGATGCACGCGTAGACGAACTGCTTGATCCTTCGTCACTTGACATGATGCCGGTCCACGTTTCGCATGCACAGGCGCGGTACGTGCGAGGTGCCATCCAAAGCCTTCCGGAAGACGTGAAGGCGCGCATTTTTTCCGCAAAACTGGGCCCGACAGGAGTTGGCGAGGCTATTAGGTCGCTTTACCTGCGCGAAAAAGGCATTTCGCTACCGGAGGATTTCGCAGTTGCTTCGGTAACTCTGCTCGACGATCTGCGTCAGTCCGTTCGGGTGGTGGTTCAGGACGGAGGGAGGAGTCTCACCGTTGACGTCGTGCGCATGAATGCGGACGCAGAGATTGTGTATTCCGCAGTTGCGGAGGAACTCGGAATCGCTCACTGCCGGGCCGAGATCGTTCCCACGCCCAAAGGTGACAAAGCTGCGGTTTCAGTGGTACCGAGTGGTGTGAGGCTTTCGGATGAGGGCGCGCTAAGCGACGAGTATTTTCGCGAGCAGTGGCCTTTCCTGGTAGATAAGGTTGCGGAACAGGAGGCACTTGCCGATTTCCTTGGAACGGAAACCGGTCCCGATTCCTACACAATCACGACTGAACCGGTTTCAGTCGTCGCAGACAACCCCCTCGAAATGTTCCACTACCTGCCAGTTTCCAACAGAGCGAATGAGCCGGTGTTTAAGTTCCTGTTTGCGAAGGCGTTGCCTGACGCGCCGGTGGCAAGGGCAAAAACCGCGCGCGACTTCGTCGTGCGGTACGAGACCGCGTACGGCGCTGCAGCCGCTCGTATCAAAGAGCACTGGAACGGCATAGAAGCTGCACTCGCAACGAGAAAGGATGCCGTGGAAAGCTGCTCCGGCGTGGAGCTGAAAGAGGCGCTGGGGATTTTGAAAGACACGTTCAGATGGAACCCGGTTTCGCGGCTCACGAGGATGTACGAGACGTGCATCCCCGTGCAGTGGAGTGCTATCGGGAAAGACGTCTGGGTGTGGAGGCGACAGAAACAAGCCTGAGTACGGTACCCGGCGAGGGCATCTCGAAAAGGATGCCCTCGCATTATTTCGTATCAGGTGTTACCGATTGGTGTCTCTGTCGGAAAGTTCCACGGTCCATTCGGTTGTCATGCGTTCCGGGATGCACACCCGTCTGCGTGTGTACGTGTCTTCGTCCTCGTCTTTTGCCCGCAGATCATAGCTCCCCGGGTCCAGTGTCCAGGTTTGTGATTCGCCCGGACGCAGCACCTCGCTGCTTCCCAAACGGTCCGGTCCCCAACTGTCGCTGGACGTGGGCGAGATGTACACGTATCGGATAGTCCAGTTTCCGAGCCCGTTCACGATTCGGAGCCGTGTGGACTGGACGGCGTTGATCGCCCCGAACACTCCAGACCCGAGAATCGCCCCTGCAGCGAGCATTATCCACAGCGAACGCCGCATGCTAGCCTCCCTTTCCCTGGTGTGGCCCCCCTCGTCAACACAACTGCAGCGCCGGGGTCAGGGTGTGCAGTCGATGCAAAACCTGCATGGAACTCAGACAGGCCTTCGTGCAAAATATACACTTGTTCACTGAATGTGAATAGTCTCGTATATCTGTATGCGAGGCACGGTGAATCGTACTTTGTTGCCACTCTGATGGAACGGCAGCTCTTTCGGGGACTCCCACGGATTTGCCGCGCACACGGACTTCACGCGGTGCCTGTCAACGCGCAATCGCACTTCCACCTCCGTACACGGGACAACTTCACCCGGTGGGAGGCCGGGGCCGGGGATGTTATAATTGACCAGGTGCAACACGATTGACTTGTCGGCTCGTGTTCCCGCCCACGCGTTCGCGCGCAGCGTTGGGGGTGTCCCCCGCCCCGTTGTTGACAAATCTCGTCCCGCCAGATCGTTCAGCATGCCCAGTAACCTCGGGTCGTGCTCCGGCGTGTCCGCGGCCTTCGCACGGAGCGCCGGAAGAACCTTTTCCGCGTATTCGTCGCGCATCGCATCTTCGATGTCGTGAACGTCCCAGATGCGTCCGGGTATCCACTTCCTCAGGTCGTTCAACCAACGAATTCTTCCCGTGGACGCATAGTCCACAGACTCGGTACCGTCGGCACCGCGACGCCATACAAGCGACCTCAGGCGGCCGATCAGGTCCGTCATTTTCACAGGACGGCCATGTTCATCGAACTCACCCGTATTTCCCGTGACGAGCACCCGCCCGCCCCGCGCGACGTATTCTGCAACCGCCCTCCTGCCAGAGAGCGGCAGGTACTCCACGTGCGGCAGAATTACGACTTCGAAGCGCGCAAGTTCTGAAAGCGTCACCTGGCCTTCGCACAGGAAATCGAACAGGACGTGATTTTCGGCAAGATATCGTGCACACGCCGCTGATTCGCGCAGATGGTGTGTGTTCTCCATATGCACTTCATCAAAGCTCAAAAGCAGCCCCACGTTCGCGTACGAGGAACGTCCACGGAACAAATGCGGATTCCCCTCGAAAAACGCCCGGTAGGCCTGCCGGATTTCGGAGAAGTGGTACGGCATCTGAACGAACGCGCCGTCTCCGGAAAACGCCACCGCTTCAGCCGTCGCAAGCTCAGTCAGGTTACGGCTCTCCGCTCCCTGATACGGAAGTACGCACGAACGAATTCCGCACGCTGCCGCGTACTTGTAGGAGATCATGAGGTCGAGGGTATACCCGGGGGCCAGCGTTCCGGGAAAGAATTCATCCTCAAAGAAGATCAGATCCGTGCCGCGCGCCCACAGACGTACGTTTTTGGCGTCCCGGCAACGGCTCAAAGCGTGGCAGAAACCTGTCATGTTACCCCAGTTCGGGACGATGAGAAAGCGCGGTGTCACCTCGTGCGCGGCTTCTCGGAGTTCCGCGTTCCGTCGGGCGATCGTCCAAGCCCAGAATTTCTGCGTATCAGCCCACCGGCATAACATGCGGGGGTTGCGAACTCCCAGCATGGAGACATCACCGACACGCCGCGCATGTTCGGCACCTTCCTCACCAAGGGTGCGCTCAAGCGTTGCCAACCAGAACTTGTATGATTTCATCCAGTGGAGGCCCGTCCCTCCCTCACTCATCTTTGCTTTGCGGACGTCTGTGGTCCCGAATATCTCTTTGAACAACTCCGGTTCCTTGTCGCGGAACTGCCTGACATATTCGGGTTGACGGCACGCCCAGTAGATAACGTCTCCGGCAGTGGCAAGTTTGGGACGAGACGGATCGGTCGACCCATAACGGTCCTTAAGCTCTTTTTTTGTATACGTTTCCGAAAGGAATACCGCGAACTCCTGCTGGCAATACTTGCAACGGCAGTGCATGATGTTGTTGTCGACAAACGTTCCGTCGTAGCCGTACGATGCGATGAGCCTTACCATCGTTTTGAGCCAGCTGTGCCAGAACGGATTGTTCGGGCACGGGGCAAAACGCAAAGGCGGGTCGGTGCGCGTGAACCTGTAGGGGTAATTGAAGTGAAGGCTCCCATCCTCTTCCCTTTGCATCCATTCTATCGGATCGATCCCCGGTTTGGGGCCAACATCCTCGGCGTAATCATCCCAGCGGTCAAAAAACCACCAGAAACCGAGGCGTTTCTCAGGGTCGCCGCCTATGGTCTGATTGCAGATGTACGGAATGACAACATCGACACCGGCAGCGTGAACGGCATTCACCCATTTGACAGTCGCTTTCGTCCGTTCGCGGACCTCCTCAATCCCGATTGGGAATGACCACGCCAGAGGTCCCTTTCTGTCGTGGTAACTCGAGGCGCCGGCCCGGGAGAGATAGGGCATGTCGTTGCACGCATGGAATACGTTCGGGGGTGCGTCCCGGAGTGGGGCAACCGACGCCTCGATGTCGCCAAGGTGATCCTGGTAGTTGATCAGATAGGTCAGAGGCAGGTTTTTCGTCGTGTAGGCAGGCATCGTAAGTACCCCTCTTTCTGAGGTTACCCCCGAATTTAGTGGAATTCCGCGGCACGTTGCAGTTCGAGCTACCCTGTCACAAGAGAGACCCCGTTTTCCTCGAAATGCGCGACAATCGCAAAACGCAGGTCGCTGGGAACTTCAGATGCAGAACTCGATTGCCTGGTCCACACTACCAGTTCGTACGTCTGGGTTGTCGCCGACATGTCCTTGAATCGCACCGCGGGTGCCGGGTCAGGAAGTATTCGGCTATCCCTGCCCGCCACCTCAAGCAGCAACTCTTTCACGCGCGCCGGATTGTGTTTGTTAGGCACAACGACGTTGAGTGAAGAACGGAACTGGTAAGAGGGGGTTGTCCAACTGACCAGCATCTCATTCACCAATCGGCTGTTCGGAATGAGAAGAATCGTGTTGTCGAACGAAACAACCCGGGTCATGCGGATACTTATGGAATCAACGACTCCGCGCGTATCGCCAATTGATATCACATCTCCCGAGCGCACGGGCCGCTCCACGAGCAGGATGATGCCGCTGATGAAATTGGACGCAATGTTCTGCATGCCGAAACCGATTCCGGCACCCATCAGGCCACTGAAAACCGTAAGGGAGGAAAGGTGCAGACCCGCCGTGTCCAGAACGATCACAACTCCAAAGAAAAGAACAGTGTAGTACAGGATTCGAGAGATCGTATATCGCGTGGAGGACTCTATCCTCCCTTTCGCAAACGTTCCCGCCGTCACTTTCCATCGGATCACTCGAGCGACAACCCACACGAACACAAGACCGAGGATAGTTTTCGTGAGCACAGCCAGCGTAAGTGTGCCTCCCCCGAGGGTGAAAAGAGGGTATTTCCAGACCACCAGGAACGCTTCCATCAACCGGTTCTCCGTCATTTTTGGACTCCCTTCGGCCTCACACCATTAGAACGCCGTCATCGAGAATCAGACATCCATCGGCCCATACAGTGGGTCGCAAAAGAATACCGTCCTGATGGAATGGGGCACGCACGATACCTCCCATTGAACGATTGTCTCCAAATGCCAGGTGCACGGTGCCCAGTATCTTCTCATCCTCCAGAACCTGCCCGGTCAATCGCGCCGCATCATTCGTTCCAATTCCCAGCTCAGCGAGGTTTCTTGCTTCCGGTCCTGCGGCATCCATCCGTGCGACGAGCGTTTCCGCATACACATTGCCCCGAATAATCGTTGCCATACCCCCCTCGACAACAACCTCGATTGGTTCTCTCAGCACGCCGCTGCTGCCGATGCAACCATCAATCACGATCAGGCCATGGCCGGTTCCTTCAACCGGTGCGAGATATGCCTCACCGGCCGGCAGGTTGGTAACCCCCGGGTTTCTCAGGATGCCTGTATCGGCCGAGACCTTCCGACCTTCGATCGAGAACGAGATATCAGTGCCCGCAGCAGTCGTGACACGGATTGTCTGTTTTCCCTGTAACGCATTCGCCACGCGGTGCGTCCGTTCGGCGATTGCCTCGTAATCTGCAAGAAGCGCGCGAGACATGATATCTTCCGTGATGCCGGGAAGCGTTGCTATGCGGGCTCCCGCCTCCGAAGCCGCGCGCCGGGCTTCTGTATGCGTGAGCGACTTCGAGGTAGGGGCAAACACCACGTGCGCGGCGGCCATTGCTGCCGCCACCGGGGGCGGCGGTTCAGACCCGTTTTCCGCCCGCGGAAGAATTTCAATCAACTGAGTGTCCGCTCCGGTCTCCACAGAGGCTTCGAACAAGGCACGACCTATCGATAGACAGGGCGCATCCGCGATGACGATAACCTGTTCCGACTTCTGGACCCCCAGGCATTGCCCGACTGCCACTCGAGCAGCCCGCATAAGAGACGATTCGCTCATGGACGACCTCTTTCGAAGAACTCCGTGGTTGCGCGGTCTGGACGCGCGGCGTTAGGTTACGTATCCAGGCTCCAAAAGCCTCGACGCAGCGTTAGGAATTATACCACTCTACGGGGAAACGATCCTATGTCGTTGCACCAACGATTGTGTGACGCCGTCAACGAAGCTCGAATCGGGCAGACGGCGTTGGAACTGGTCTCCATACCGAGCCCCACCGGTTTCACTCGCGAAGCGACTCGATACTTCGAAACAGCGTACCGCGAGCTTGGCTGCGAAATCACGCGCATTGACGGGATCAAAGGGTCTCCCTCCGGAGCGGATGCGCCCAGCGTGGCAGCGAGACTGCGCGGCACGGGGGCCGCACCCACACTTCAGATAGACGGACATATTGACACCATTCCGGCAGCACACGCCCCCGCCTCGCTGGTTGACAACGTGCTTTCGGGACGAGGCGCGTCAGATATGAAGGGTGGGCTGGCTGCTGTGATGGAGGCCGCGCGTGTTCTCCGCGAGGTGCGAGTCCAGTTACCCGGTGACCTCCTGCTCACGACACACGGGCTTCACGAGGCACCAACCGGCCACGGAGAAGGGCTGCTCGCGCTTATCAGTGAAGGTCTGCATGGCGCGGCCGCTGTTGTGGCGGAAGGACCGGTAGATGAACTGGCAATCACAGGCCGTGGGATGGCCATTTTCACCATTACGGTCAAAACGACAGGCAAAAGCGGGCACGAAAACGAAACGCCGCCGAATACGCCGCATCCGCTCGTGGCTGCCGCTGAGGTCCTGAGGGTTCTGGAAGCGGAACGTGTGCGTTTGCAGCGCACCATGCGCCCGTACGTAGGTTCGGAGACGATCTTTTTTGGACAACTCCATGGCGGGGATTTTTACAATCGTTTCCCGGTGGAAGCAATGATTCAGGGAACCCGTCGGTATTTTGACGACCACGATTTCCAGGACGTCAGGAAGGAAATGGAGGCGATCCTCGCGCGGGTTGCTGAAGACACAGGTACGACAATCACGCTGGATTTCGATCGAATCCGCGATGGTTTCAGGGTGTCTGAGAATGAGCGAATCGTGCATGCATTCCGGTGGAGTTACCGCACATTGAACGGCAAAGGACCACCGCTCGGGGCATTCAAGTCGGTTGCAGACGTATCATTGCTGGTTCAAGCCGCAGGGATTCCGGCGGTGTTCTGTGGAAACAGAGGCACTGGTGCGCACGCAGACAGGGAGGAAGTGGACGTTCGGGAACTGGTCCATCAGACCCGGATGCTCCTCGGAATCATTGTGGCGTATTTTGGACTCGAGACGTGAAAGGCAAAGGACTATGAAACCGTGGCTTGACGAGGTCGATCGCTGGGTCCGTGAGATCGTGCATGCGTCCACTCATGGGCGTGCATACGACCTCCTGGTGGGCGATCCGTTGCCAGAAGAATGGGGCGGACAGGCGGCGATCGCTTCCTATCTGGCCGGTTGCTTGGCTCTGCACGGCAAGGAAAAGAATGACGCAACCCAGGTTGAGCGTTCTCGTGAGTTCATGCTTCTTCCCGACCCGGTACACGCATTTGCGGCCAGCCCCGCGTGGGAAGCCATTGTTGCCCTTCGCGCTGCACACATGCTCTCAGACACCAACGAAGAGCAGATCCGCGCAGCCATGACAAAGACAGCGCAAAATGGAGTCCGCAACTATCTCGTGATTCGGATGGGAATTCGACGGTTCAACCATGCCATCACCACTGCCAATATGTGTGATGTCATCAGCCGCCTCTGGCCGGATCATCCGGACTCTGCAGAATTGCGTCAAGCTGCTGAGGATGTGTGGGGAGACTGGTGGCTGATCGGCGACAACATAGAGATTGCTGCCAATTACGAGGCTTTCGCGCAGGTTGACCTGCTCCTGTGGGCGGAGCGGCGAGGTGAGAAGGCGCGGATGCTGGATGATCCCATGACGCATTTCTGGATGGACCGGTGTCTGGAGCATATGCTTCCGGTCGGCATCGTCCCGGGATACGGCGACACATGCACAATGGAGCTGTGGGCAGACTGGTTCGCGCTTTACTCCCTGATGGCAGCCTGGTGCGGAGGTTTGCGGGGGAGCAGAGCCGCATGGAACGCAGAGCGCATGTTCTCCTGGGCAACCACCCGGGGATGGCTGGACCAGAATCTCAGCATCATTGATGAGGTTCCAGATGACCCTTACCGGGCGAAACAAGGCTGGACACAGATGCCCCGCACCGGCTGGTATCTGGCGCT
>JAKPPK010000293.1 GCA_029547385.1 Candidatus Latescibacterota bacterium | reverse complement strand
TTTTTGAGGAGGGGCCCTTCGTTTACCCGGGGTCTTGCGACCCTGCTTTATCGCTTACAGCTGGGAAGCATACTTCCCGTCAATGACCTCCCAAAGGGCACCATGGGTGTCCTTCGGATGAACAAACGCATAATAACGCTTCTTCTCAGGCCAGAAACGGACTTCCTTCTTCTCGCCGAACTTCTCCGGTACGATCACCGCACCGTTTTCCTTCAGCTTCGGAACCGCCTCATTAACCGAATCAACGTTGATCGAAAGCAGCTGAACACCCTCTTTGCCGCCGTTGGCCTTCGTGATCCAGTATCCCACATCGTACATCACACCCTCCGGCTTCGGAGTCGACTTCTTCACCCACTTCGTCTCCGCACCCGAGCCGCTGACCACGATGTTCCCCTTCAGATCCTGCAGCTCATACCAGCCGCCTGACCCCTCGTCCTCCATCACCTCAACCGTCGTCGGGCCAACCTTGAAGCACGTCACGTTGATATGGGAATCCGGATCAAAATAACGCTCCGCTACATCCCAGCCAAAGATCCGCATATAATCCGACTCCGCCTTCACCACGTCGAATACCGCGATGCTGATGTGATCGATAAAATTCGGATGTACATTACTCATCTTTCTCTATCCTTCCTGAACGACTATTTCTCGCCCTTCTGTCCCAATATCGCATCCAGACGCTTTGCCGTCGGGAACGCCGCCGTGTACGTATTCAAAGACTTCGTGTCTTCCAGCTCGTAATAAATCGCTACCTCAGGGCAGGAAAACGCGCAGATCCCGCACTCCTCACACAAGTCGCGAAGCATGACCGCCTTCTTGGCGAACATCCCGATTATCCCAACGGGACATGCACGAACACAAATCATGCAACCGTTACACTTCATTACATCAATCTCTGGAATCATATCCTAAATCCCCTTCCTTTGGTTAGTCGTGTTTCGTCGTTCTGTGCATCAGCTGATACCACTTATGGGAGAACTTCATACCCATGCGATATCCGTCGTGAATCGCCGCGTAACCCCTTCTCACCTGGATCGCGTCGCCGATCATGAACACCTCGGCCTTACCGTACTTACCGTACTTGATCTCCGTGTTCGAACGAAGATCCGCAATCACCACCAGGTCCGCAGGTACCTTCACTTCCTTCTTCTCCGCATCCAGAATGATCACGCCGTCATCAACGATCTCCTTCGCCGTCGTACGGTTCATCTGGTTGACCTTACCCTGCTTTAACTTCAGCATGTAACGCCATACGTAAGAAATGTTCACATCCGGTCCGAACTTCTTCTGCGGGCCAACGATCGATACGTTCACATCCTTGTACTTGTTGATGATGTACAACGCCGTCGCAATACTCACCGCCTTGCCGCCCAACAGAACCGTGTTCTTGCCGGGTTTCACTTTACCCTGAAGAATGTCGAAGCACGTGCACACGTTCGCCTTGTCCGAACCCACATACGCTTCCTTGTCCGGTACCGCACCCGTCGCGATGATCACCGCATCCGCATCCGTCGCCTTCAGGTCGTCCGCCGTAACCGCCTTGTTCAATACGATCTTCGCACCGTAACGATCACACTGCGCCTTCAGATAATTCACCATCCGGATCAGCTCCTCGTCGCCCCAGGGACCGTTCGAAGCGATCTCGAACTGACCACCGACCACGTTGCGCTTCTCATAGATCGTGACATCATGACCCTTCGCCGCAATGATCGCACCGGCCTGCAGACCCGCAAGACCCGCACCCACAATCGCAACCTTCTTCGATACCGGGTCTTTCTTCCAGCCGTACTGACCCCAATCCACCTCGTTCTCGTGACCCAGAGCCGGGTTAACCGTACAGCAAAGCTCCGTATCCCGGAACAGGCGCGCCAAACACACGTTACATGCGATGCAAGGAATGATATCCTGCTGGCGGTCTTCCATGATCTTGATCGGCAAAAGCGGATCCG
Source organism: Candidatus Latescibacterota bacterium (assembly GCA_029547385.1). Lineage (GTDB taxonomy): Bacteria > Latescibacterota > MWCZ01 > MWCZ01 > MWCZ01 > MWCZ01. The sequence continues at coordinate 1,043 of JAKPPK010000293.1, read as the reverse complement.
CGATCATCGGACGGCACATCTCCCAGCCATCCAGCTTCCCTTCCGCCATCGCCTTCTCCGGAATCTCCGGTACGAACTGACGGTATGCATGGTATACGGGAACCTTCAGGTGCTTCTTCATCCGTTCCGCAATGTACAGCCAGTAGCCCATCGGTACGTCACGCGTAATGACCGGTACCGCACACTCCTGCCAGCCCGCCGTCACGCTCAGGTAATCAATACCCGCTTCCTCCGCCAATATACAGGACTGGAGGCTCTCCTCTACCGTGTTACCACCGCGGTCATCCAACAGCTCCTCACCGCAAAGACGAATGCCGACCGGAATGTCGCCACAGACTTCCTTGCAGCCCTTGATGATGTCCATGACAAACTTCATACGGCCGCGAATGTCCCCACCATACTCGTCCGTTCGCTTGTTCGTGTACGAAGATACATAGTTGGAAAGCAGGTAACCCACGATGCCCGAAATCTCAACCATCATGTAGCCCGCCTCTACCGCTCTGCGCGCACCGTCAATGTGCTCCTGGATACAATCCTTGATCTGGTCCTTCGTCATCTCCACCGGGGGACGGAACAAAGGCAGCTTCTGCGGTACCGCAGAGGGACCCACCGAGTAGTTCAGCTCGATCGCGCCGACACGACCGCAGTGCATCAGCTGCAAACAAGAAGCCGAATTGTGCTTGTGGATCACGTCCGCCAGTCTCTTCAAACCCGGAATGAACTTGTCATCCCAGATCGCCATCATGCCGACATAGCCGCGGCCTTCACCGCGCGGATCCGTGTACGCGCCCTGCGTCGTTACGATTCCCGCACCACCTCTGGCCTGCGCTTCCATGTAACCAACTTCCTTGTCCGAAACATAACCGTCACGGTAATTGAAGTTCGTCTCCGTCGATGCATACTTCACACGGTTCTTTACCTTCAGCTTGCCAATCTGCAGTGGACTGAAGATATGGGGGTACTTCTTTAATCCTGGTAACATTTCCTCCATCTTTCATTGCCTCCTTCTAAAATTTTCGAATTGGTCCTGCTTGCTCATCCCG
>JAKPPK010000286.1 GCA_029547385.1 Candidatus Latescibacterota bacterium | reverse complement strand
TTCTGCATTCTTGTATTCTCCCCGAGCAGATTCCTGTTGCTCAAGATTTTTTACAGTTCGATAGTCTTGGGCAATAACCTCCTCGGCACAATAAAAAGAACTTTCTTTGCAGGTGATTCGGTCAATCCAATCCCCATCTTCAAGTCCGACTTCGCCGACCATATCCTCCGGAACTACCCCCCTCCCCATTAGCTGGACAGAATTTGGGGTAACTTAAGACAGATCCCTTCGGCTCCCCGGCTTGCTGGAACGGAAGGAGCCCGTAGGGCGACTGGAGTTCCAGCAAGCCGGCCGACCGTTCCGGCCGGGCTCTCGTTTCCTTTCCCCGTTCGTCCTTCCCGATACACCGCCTCGGGTGTCACGTATCCCAACGACTGATGCAACCGCTCCCCGTTGTAAAATGCAAAATACCGCCCCAGGTTCTCTCGCGCCTCCTCCAGGTCCTCGTAATCCTTCAGATACACCTCCTCATATTTCACCGTCCGCCACAGACGTTCCACAAAGATATTGTCGAACACACGTCCCCGACCGTCCATACTGATCCGAACTCCCGCCGCTTCCAACCGATCCGTAAACGCCTCACTCGTAAACTGTGATCCCTGGTCGCTGTTGAAAATCTCCGGTCTCCCGCCTCGCAACCCCTCCTCCAACGCCGCCACACAAAACCCGCTCTCCAACGTCCTCGATACCTCCCACGACACCACATACCGGCTGTACCAGTCCAGAATCGCCACCAAATACACGAACCCCCGACGCATCCGAATATACGTAATGTCCGTGCTCCACACCTGGTCCGGATACCCAATCTCCAGTCCCCTCAGCAGGTACGGGTAAATCCGATGCCCCTCGCCCGGCGCACTCAAACGCCGTCTCGGATAAATCGCCTCCAATCCCATCCCCCGCAATAACCGACGCACCCGCTTCTCATTCACCTCATATCCCTCCGAACGCAGCCACGCCGTCATCCGCGCTACCCCGTAAAACGGCGTCCGCGTGTATTGCTCATCCAGCAAACGCATGTACCTCCCGTTCTCCTCCGATTCCCCCACAGCCCGATAATAGCAACTCGATCGCGCCAAGCCCACCAATTCGCATTGCCGCGAAATCGACAATACCCCGTTCTCGCGCTCGATCAACATCCGTCGCTCCTCAGGACTCCGGCCCTGCAGTTTTTTTTAACCACTCCAATTCCACCAGCAACTGCCCGATCTGTTGGTACAGCTGCGCTTTCAACTCTTCCTCCGCCTTCTCCTCTCGCGTCCGACCATCCACAAAAATCCCCGGCAGCCCGTCCAACGCCTGCTTCTTCCAGTGCGCGATCTGCGTCGGATGAATCCCGTATCGCGACCCCAATTCGTTCACCGATTTCACCCCGCGAATCGCTTCCAACGCCACTTTCGCCTTGAACTCCGCACCGTGTCTCCGACGACCTCTCTTCATTTCCTGACCTCCGATCTCCTACTCCATCGGAGCCAAGTATCTGACTTAAACCCCTGTCCAGTTTTTGGGGAGTACTATAAACAATCCCTGAGACAACCTCCTATGAGAAATTAGTGTAGAAACGGAGGTTGAAAATGAAGATGATAAGAAGACGAAAAGAAAGGTCGGAGGAATGCCATGGGGAGTCCTGAAGTGGAGTGGAGAGGAGCGAAGCGACTCGGAACGGAACGGAAGGACTCCCCCATCGGCGGTGCGTTCCGACGGGGTGTCCGAATGGCCGCCCGATAGGACGTCCGAGTCGCCACCCGATCCGGAGGTGGCGGAGAAAGCGACTCGTCGCCGCTTTACCGCGGAGTACAAGGCTGGAATTGTGCGGGAGGCGGATGGGTGTAGGGAACCGGGCCAGATCGGGGCGCTGCTGCGCCGAGA
>JAKPPK010000274.1 GCA_029547385.1 Candidatus Latescibacterota bacterium | reverse complement strand
CGGGAAACCCTTGTGTATCCTTATTCGAGCATTTGCGCGTCTTTTTCCGCCCGTTTTTCGGGCTGACATCATCCTTTCACTACTGCTTACCAAGGAGCCATCATGCCAGCGAAGGCCAAAAGCAAACCCAGCAAGGTGCGTGTCGGATTTGTCGGTTCCGGCGGCATCGCCCGTCACTACATGGGCCTGTTCACGAAGAACATGGCGAATGACGTCGAGATAGTCGCCATCTCCGATTCGAGCGACGCCGCGCTTGCGCTCGCGGGCGACCAGTTCAACATCGCCAAGCGGTTCAAGAACTACAAAGACATGCTCAAAATCAAAGAGCTGGACGCGGTGTGCGTCTGCACCCCGAACTACCTGCACGCGCAGCCGACGATTGACGCGCTGGGGGCGGGGAAGCACGTCATTGTGGAAAAACCGATGGCGATGAACGCCACCGAGGCCGCCGCCATGGTGAAGGCCGGCAAAGATAACAAAAAGATTCTTGTGATCGGGTTCCAGTACCGCTACGCACCGGCCGCGCAGGTGATCAAACGCGCCATCGACGAGGGGCAGTTCGGCAAGGTGCTGTTCGCGCGGTGTCAGGCGCTGCGCCGCCGAGGGATCCCCAACTGGGGCGTGTTCACCCGGAAAGACCTTCAGGGCGGCGGTCCCATGATTGATATCGGCGTCCATATCATCGAGGTCGCGCACTACCTCATGGGAAGCCCGAAACCCGTATCGGCCTTCGGCTCGACGTACACCTACATCGGCGACAAAGAAGAGAAGGCCAAGGGCGTTGCCTGCGGGTGGCCCAACTGGGATTACAAGAACTACACGGTGGAAGACCTCGCCGTGGGGCTGATTCGTTTCGACAACGGCGCGACTCTTTCCGTGGAGGCCTCCTTCGCGGCGCATATTGAGAAGGATGTGTTCAGCTTCACCCTGATGGGCGAGAAGGCTGGGGCGCAATTCGAGCCTCTGATGCTGTTCAAGGACGAGGCCGGCGTGATGGTGAACGTCACCCCCACGTATGTGGGTGGACAGGATGGCTTCCTCACCAAGCTGCAGGATTTCATTGAGTGCGTGAAAACCGGGAAGCAGCCGCAGGCACCGGGCGAGCACGGGCTCATGGTGCAGCAGATTCTCGACGGGGTGTACCGCTCCGCAGAAACGGGGAAGGTTGTGACGTTCAAGTAGCGCGCGCGTCACAGCGCGAGTGCGAGCAGGAAACCGCACGTGCCGTCATGGTACGTGCGGTTTTGCGTTGGAAACAGATGCGCCGCTTGGAAAACGAACCAGGAAGAGGGATGAGCAACCGTCATTCCCGCGAAAGCGGGAATCCAATACACTCGCCGGTGCGTCTCGATACAACGAACGCACGGCGTTCGCCACTCGACGACCGGCGGGCTCTGGGATCGAGCAGGTTCGCGACAGGAAGGAATGCCTGCCCCGCCATCATTTCCTCGTCGTCTGGTGGGGCGGACTGCCCATACCGGGGCATGCCACCGCCGTCCGGCCCTGCGAACCGGGCTGGATTATTGCGCGCCGTTGGCGCTTCTTGCCAACGACTATTCCGCGGGTTTCCCATCGATTGTGGCTGCCTCCCAGGAAAAAGGCGTCATTCCCGCGCAGACGGGAATCCGACGCAACGCTGTGGAGGCCTCGGCGAGACCGCCCTGCCCGCGGGTCGGGAACACACGGGGCGCTTGTCCAGCCTGCCTTACTCCGGCGACCCGTCGCTGGAGAGTTCCTTTTCCAGCTCGTCCAAAGGCGGCAGGACGCTGGCAAGGGAAGACCTCACTTTCGGCAGCTCGTTCTGTACTACGTTCCAGACTCGTGGCATGCTCACCGATTCGTAATCATGTATCAGAACGTCGCGAAAGGCCGCCATCATGCGCCACGGAATTTCAGGGAACCGGGCGCGGAACTCCTCCGGAACGCGCTTCGCAGCTTCGCCAATGACCTCGAAATTGCGAATGACAGCATCCTGCACAATTCGCTCTTGAAGGAAACGCGCTCTGTCCCCCTTCGTGTACGCATCTATCTGGTCGATGCATTCCACGATTCTCGCCAGATATGTCCGCACATCCTTCACAACTGCTTCGCCTCTTTGAGTATGCGTCGGTGGAGCAGCCAGTAGATACTGTCATCCCCGACCACGTCCACTTTCCGCTGAAGCAATTCTTCCACATCCCGTTTCAAGGCGATCTGATCGAACAGGTCGCTTTCAGGTGCAAATTCCACTAGCAGGTCGATGTCGCTGTCGGGCCGGGCGTCTCCACGCGCAATTGAACCGAACACGCGAACATTTCGTGCGCGATGCCTCGCGGCGATCCGCAGGATCTCATGCCGTTTTTCGCGAAGTAGCCGTTCGATCTCGTCCATGATTCGGGCCTTTGATAAGTTTCATCAAATATACTAAACGGCACAGCACCTGCCTTCGGTTTCGGAGGCGGCACGGGTAAGACTTGAAAACGCCACGGCTTTTGCCGCATCCTGCGAGGAAGCGCTGCCTGCGCCCGCAGACGAGCGCAACACCGAGACAATTTGGGAGCTTGCGCCCAGCGCGCGGTCCTCACGTGACGGGCGGGAACCGACCGTTGTATCGAGAGGCCGCGCCGGTGCGTCTCGATACAGCGAACGCGCGGCGTTCGCCACTCGACGACCGGCGGGCTCTGGGATCGTGCAGGTTCGCGACAGGCAGGAATGCCTGCCCCGCCATCATTTCCCCGTCGTCTGGTGGGGCGGACTGCCCATACCGGGGCATGCCACCGCCGCCCGGTCCTCCGAACCGGGCTGGATTATTGCGCGCCGTTGGCGCTTCTTGCCAACGACTATTCCGCGGGTTTCCCATCGTTGTGGCTGCCTCCCAAGAAAAAGGCGACATTCCCGCGCAGGGGGCAATCCAACGCAACGCTGTGGAGGCCTCGGCGAGACCGCGCCGGTGCGTCTCGATACAGGGAATGCACGGCGTTCGCCGCTCGACGACCGGCGGGGTGATGCAGGGCAAAGAACGGTGCAGGATCGCCACCTGCGCCCGTTTACTGAGCCGTTTCCTGCTCCTCCCGTCCCTTCCCCAGCCCCTTCACATCCTCGATGACGAGGTAGAGACAGGGCACGAGGATAAGCGTGATCGCGGTGGCGAAGAGGATTCCGTAGCCAAGGGAGATTGCCATCGGAATCATGAAACGCGCCTGGCGCGAGGTTTCGAAAATCATCGGCACCAGACCGCAGAACGTGGTAAGCGAGGAAAGGATGATCGGGCGGAAGCGCCGGATTCCCGCGCGGTGGATCGCGTCGTGCGCGTTGTCGCCCTCCAACCGGCACCGGTTGGCGTAATCAATCATGACGAGGGCATTGTTCACGACGACACCCGCGAGCGCAACCATGCCCATCATGCTGATGAGGTCAATCGAATAGCCCATTATCAGGTGGCCAAGCAGTGCGCCGACGATGCCGAACGGGATCGCCGTCATGACGATGAGCGGCTGGCTGTAGCTCCGGAACGGAATGGCAAGGAGAACGTAGATGACAAGAAGCGCCAGCAGGAATCCCCGGTAGAGGCTGTCCATGGACTCCGTCATCGTTGCCTGACGCCCCTGGAAACTCCAGGAGAGCCCTGGGAAATCGCGCACCAGTTGCGGCAGAACTTCCATCTGGAGCGATTCCAGCACGCGATTGGTTTCCTTCTCGGGAATCACGCTTGCTCGCACCGTAACGGTGCGCCGCCCATCGCGCCGCGCGATGCTGGTGAACGCCCGCCCCCGCTCCACCTCGGCGACTTCATAGAGCGGGACATCGCGACCGGCAGGCGTTCGAATCATAAGCTGTTCCACATCGTACTCGCTGAGGCGCTCCGGTTCCGGGAGCCGGACGCGGACGGTGATCTCGTTGCGCCCCCGCTGTTGCCGCAACGCTTCCGTCCCGAGGAACGAATTGCGCACCTGCCGCGCCACGTCCGTCGGCGTCAACCCGAGGCTCAACCCTTCCGGTCTGACGCGGAAGCTGAGCTGTTGCTTCCCGGGGCTGTACCCGTCGTCAATGTCCCTGGTCTGAGTGAAATGGGCAAGCCTACGCGCCAGGTCGCGGCTGGCCTCGGCGAGAACATCGATATTGGAATGCGTCAGTTCCACGGTTACCGAGGAACCTCCTCCCGGGCCGCCTCGGTCCGACTCGAATTTCAGTGACTGAAGACCGGGTATCTGGCCGGTCTTTTCCCGCCAGATGTCCGTTGTCTCACCCGTGGAAAGGGGACGGATATCGGGGTCGGTCAGGTAGATGGCCACTTCGACGACGTTTTCGTTGATATTCGCGTAAATCCCCTGCACGAGCGCGTCGCCGTATTCCGCACGAATCTTCTCCGCGCTTTCCACGAGCCGGTCGCGTACGGCAACCGCGCGCTGGAAAGGGCTTCCGTAGGGAAGCGTTGCCGTGACGTACGCGCGGTCGGATTCCACCTTCGCCATGAGGACAATGCCCATCCGTCCACTGGCAGCGTATGCAACCACTATTGTCAACACAGCCACGAATATGGCGATTGTCAGGTATCTCCGGCGGAGAGCCTTTTCGACGAACGGGTCGTAGACGTTGTTGATGAACCGGTACAGCGCACCGCTGACTTTTTGCTGAAACACAGCCACGTGGTGCATGGCGCTTCCCTCGGGCGCGGCGAGAGAGCGCGCGAGCTGGGCGGGAAGGATCAGAATCGGTTGAATCCACGCGATCAGCGTTGTGAAGATGACCACGAACGGTACAACTCTCCAGATTTTTCCGATCCAGCCCGGCATGAACAGGAGGGGAACGAATGACGCGATGTTCGTGAGCATGCTGAACGCAATGGCCAGGTTGACTTCTCGCACGCCCTGCACTGCCGCATCGAGTACCTCCATACCCCGGCGGCGGTACTCGTAGATGTTTTCCCCGGCAACGATCGCACTATCCACGCACAGGCCGAGCGCCATGATAAAGGCGAACATGCTCATCATGTTGATGGAAACGTCCAGCGCCGGCATGAACAGGATGGTTCCAAGAAACGCGGTGGGGATGGCCATCGTAACCCACAGCGCGAGCTTCGGTGCGAGGAAAAGGCCGAGCACCAGCAACACGAGAATCAAACCGGACGCGGCATTTCGAAGAAGCAGGTCGAGGCGCTGACGATACGTGACACTCTGGTCCATGCGAAATGCATAGTGCACGCCGGGAGGGAAATCCGGCGCAATTTCCTCAAGCGCTTCATGCGCCGCGTTGGACACGCCGATGGGGGTCTGATCGCCCACGCGATAGACGTCCACATTGACAGCCAGTTGCCCGTCGAATGTCGCCAGGCGATTGCTGTCCTCGAACCCTTCGCGCACCTCGGCGATATCGCTCAGATGCACGACGACGCCGGAGGGTGTCGTGATGATCGGGATGTCTCCGAATTCGCGGGCCCAGTCGCGCCTCTCCTCGACGCGAAGGAGAATCTCTCCCGCGTCGCTCTTGATGCTTCCCCCGGGCAACTCGACCGCTACCTGCCGGATGGTCTGGGCGACCTGCGCCAGCGTGAGGTTGTACCGCCGAAGGTTTTCCTGCGGAACATCCACGTGGATTTCGTAATCCCGCACCCCGCTGAGGTCAACCTGGGTAATCCCCGGTTTCTGCAGCAGCTTCTCGCGCACGAGCTCGGCAACATCACGCAGAACCCAGTCGTCAACATCTCCGTAGATAAGAATCGCCAGGACGTTCCGCCGCGAGATTGCCAGCGCTACCTGGGGTTTTTCCGCGTCCTGGGGAAACGTGGATATGCGCTGAATTGCCTGCTGGATATCTTGGTACACGCGCTGGGCATCCGCGCCTTCTTCGATTTCCACCGACACCGAGCCGGAGCCTTCGGCAGCCGTTGCCGTGATCTGTTTTATCCCGTCTATCCCGCGGATTGCCTCCTCAACGACGAGGATGATGCCCTGTTCCACCTCCTCCGGGCTCGCACCGGGATAGGGCACCCGGATGTCAACCCGGTCGAGTTCGAACTCCGGGTACACTTCCTGCTTGATCCGGTACGCAGTGACAAGCCCCCCGATTATGAACACGAGCATAAGCAGAGTTGCGGTGACTCGATTGTGCACCATCCACGCAAGGGGTCCGGTGTGCTGCACCGGCGGGAACCTGTTCTCCGGGCTGTTCACCGGCTCGTCCCCCTCGTGGCGTTGCGCGCTGCCGGTTCCTCGCGTGTGCGGAGCGGCTGGCCTTCCACCGCGACGCTGAGGTCAGTGGTTACGATGCGTTCCCCTTCCCGCACGCCGCCGGCTACATAGACAACGTCCGGGCCTTTCAGGGCGATGGTTACCGGTCGAATCTCGAGGCGACTGCTGTCATTCATGATCCACACGCGGTCGCCTTCGCGAAGGAGGTCCCGGCGGATTTTGGCGGCCGAGGGCACCGGATTGCCGCGTATGGTAACGCGCACATAAGCGCCTACCAGCAGGGAGGGTTTGCCCTCGTTGTTCCGCGTGAGGGCAAGCGGATCGGGCACGGAGATGAGCACGCGCGCCATGCGCCCCTGTTCTTCCAGATCGCCGGCCACCCGTGCCACGTATCCTTCCCGGACCACCCCGCTGCCCCATTCGACATCGTTGGAGATGACTGCCGGCGAGCCCTTCCCTGTCGCGGATTGCGGAACGTTGATCCACCGCAGCTGGTTCACCGGCACAGACGCCGTCACCCAGTACTCATCCGTTCCCATGAGCGCAGCCAGTGGCGAGTTGGCGGAAACTCGCGCTCCGGCGTTGACATACGCCACCTTGACGATTGCATTGAACGGAGCAAAGACACTGGTGCGGCGTCGATTCAACCGCGCCTGCGCCAGTGCTGCTTCCGCTGACGCGAGCGCCGCCCGCGCCGTTTCAAGCTGCGGCTGACGAAGCGCAAGAGCTCTCTCCGCCTCCCCGCCCTGCTGCCCCAGAAGCTCAAACTCGCGCCGCGCGACCGCCTGTTTCCCCATCTCGGTCGCAAGTTCACTGCGCGCGCGGGTTACCTCCGCCGCGGCGCGTTCAACTGCAAAATCGTAGTCCGCGGGGTCAATCTGGACGAGGAGTTGCCCCTTGCGGAATCGGCCGCCCGGAATGAGTTCGGGGCTGACGTTCAGCACCTCGCCGGCCACCGGTGCCGCAACCTGTACCTCCTGCGCGGGTTGAACCGTTCCCATTGCTTCAATGGTGACCACGTGTTCTGCGAAATGGAGGGTATCTACCTCGACGAGGCGGGCGTTAACCGGCCGCTGGCGCCGTTCCGCCCTCGGGGCCGTTTTCATGAGATAGAACGCGACGAGCGACGCCGCGATGACGATCGCCAGTGGCACCACCGCCCGCAGAATCCTCCTGCCACCTTTCTGCGGGATGGGTGTTGGTGTGCTGCTATCTGCCATCTTGTTCCGTTTCCTGCGAAGAGGCTCTGGTCACCGCGAGCCTGTGGATGGTCCGGGGCGGGTCAGCTCCCAACCGCCGCTGAGGGCTCTGTAGAGGGCGATGCGGTTCTCGATGAGCGCAAGCTGCGCGCCCAGGTAGGAGATTTCGAGCGCCTGATGTGTCTGCTGGGCTTCAAGCACGCGAGTGTATTCAGTAACGCCCTGCAGGTAATTGTCCCGGGCACGATTGATCACCTCTGCCGCGAGGGAAAGCTGCTGTCGGAGGCTGGTCACGTATTCCTGCTGCCGGCGTTCCGTGGCGATGGCGTTTTCGACCTCGGCGAGCGCATCGAGCACGGTCTGCCCGTACGCGGTAAGG
>JAKPPK010000511.1 GCA_029547385.1 Candidatus Latescibacterota bacterium | reverse complement strand
TGTCCGGTTGGCTGCAGTTGAGATGGCAGTAATATACGGCACCACGTCCATGCGATAGTAGGGCACGTTGTTCGTCGTTACGTCTCCGGGGTTGGAAGCGAGCGTTTCGGAAGACGGATTCGGTGTTGCCCGCTTGTCCTCGGCCACGATGCGCACATAGCGGTCCACGGCCGCGACAGTATCAAGTTCGGCGGTATTCCAGTCAAGCTGCCAGCTCACCAGGTGCCCATTCTGATCCAGATACTCGTCATCTGCCGAGAATACCCAGCCGTTGGTCGTCATGTCGCTCGCAGTCGCAGTCCAGCCCGATCCCGGCGTGTAGGTTGCCATGCGGTAGTAGGTCTTGCCGCCGAATGTTTTGGTCGTCGCGGTCGGCGGGAAGTCGAAGTTTCCTGCCGCTGCCGTGTCTCCCACATACATCCACAGCGCGGTCAGACGCTGATCGTCATACGCGGTTCCGCGAATGCTGATCTTGCCCGACACCTTGGGATCGGTATCGAAGAGTCCCGTCGCCTGGTTAAATATGCCCGCGGGAAGATCGCCTTCGAGCTCGATATGTCCGTTCGTCCGGCTGTTGCCATAGAGCGAGTTGTCGGTTGCACTGTTCCAGAAGAAGGGAGAGACAACCGTTACGGGAGCCACTTCGTCGATTACATCGACCGTGAGCGCAACGGTGAGTTCCGCCATGAAGTCCGTACTCGCTCCCAGGGCGTAGGTCTCCGTGGAGTCCCAGATGGTGAAGACGAAGTTCCGTACTCCTTCTCCCATTGCCGTGAGCTGGACAAGCGTTACCGTAATCGTGTTGGTTGTCGCGGCGCTTTGACCGGCGCCTCCGGTTCCCAGATTACCGGCAACGAGAGGATGCACCGTCGTAGCCCCTACATCAAGTTGATACTGCAAGTCGCCGTTACCGCCAACCACGTCTATTACCACTTCCATGAAGTCCTTTGCGGTAAAGTCGGACGCGGTTACGGTCGCGGTCTTTTGCTCTGCACCTGCCACAAGGAGGCTGTACGGCGGGTTCCATTCATTGAGTGTCAAGCCGCTGCCGTCGGTAATGGTCGTGCTGCCGTCAAGGTCCGTCGCGAGCGCAACCTGCGCGAGAAGCGGCGGGTTGTTTTCGACACGGGTTTCGATATCGGCATGTTGCGCGTAGTTTCCGGCCTTGTCGAACGCGACATAGCGAATGTTCATCTGGCCGTCGGGGAGATTGGTTGAATTGATCGAACAGCTCCAGTCATAGTTACCGCCCGATCGGGTTACCGCTTCAATGATGCCGTCTCCGTCCATATCTACCACTTCGGTGTTCAAAAGATCCACCGATATCGCATATACGAGCTCAAAGTCAACGATGCCAGCATCCACATCGCCTTCCCAGGTAAT
>JAKPPK010000271.1 GCA_029547385.1 Candidatus Latescibacterota bacterium | reverse complement strand
AACTGATAACCAGCCTCATCCATCCGGAAGGAGAACCCATATGAACGGCACATACGAAACACTCCGCGCGGACATCGCAACCATTCCTGTGATTGACTGCCACGAGCACACAAATGGACCGGCGAGCGGGCCGACGTACAGCGATCCGCTGGCCGCACTGGTCGTCGGGTACGTGAACTCCGACCTTCAATCTGCGGGGACGGAACGCGGTCTGGCGGCCGCCATGGACACTTCGAAGCCGCTGGAAGAGCGATGGAAGTTGTTTGAAGATACCTGGAAACGTACACAGCACACGTCGTACGCCCGCGTTACGAAGTGGGTGCTCCGCGAAATGTACGGTGAAAAGGAGCTCTCCCTTGATGCGCTCAAGCGCATGGCGGGAAACCTGCTCAACCTGAAGGACGAAAAAACCTACTGGGGCATTCTCGACAAAGCCGGTATCAAATGTCGCATCGTCAATATCTGGGTCGGAGACAGGAAGATCATCGAACGGGAGCACGTCCTGCCGGACCGCGACCGGTACATGATAGGGCTGCCCGGATATCACAGCATCCACTCGTGGAACGAGGTGTACAGCCACACCCAGCAAATCGGCAGGACGGCTGCCTCTCTCGACGAGTATGTCGACATCTGCCGCGAGATATTCACTCGTCTCAAAGGTCGCGGCGCCATCGGGATGAAGGATCAATCCGCGTACAACAGGACGCTGCGATTCGACAACGCCACCCGGGAGGCGGCGGAAAAGGTTTTCAACTTCTTCATGGAAGACCCGCGCCGTTCTGTCGGGTACCCCGAAAGCAAACCGCTCGACGATTACCTTTTCCACGCGTTTATGCGTATCGCGCGTGATCTGGATATGCCGGTTCAGATCCACACCGGACACATGGCAGGCGTACGTAACGACATAGCCAAAACGAACGCGGTGCATTTCACCAGTGTGCTGGAACTGCACCGCGAGGTCCGCTTTGATCTGTTCCACGGCAACTGGCCGTACATGGGCGAGTGGCTCTACCTGGGCAAGAATTTCCCGAACGTGGCGCTGGATTGCTGCTGGCTCCATATCATTGACTCGATCTA
>JAKPPK010000270.1 GCA_029547385.1 Candidatus Latescibacterota bacterium | reverse complement strand
CAAGTGCGTCTTCTGCTTCGTGGATCAGAATCCCCCCGGAGTAAGGCGTGCGTTGAGGTTCAAAGACGAGGATTTCCGGCTTTCGTTCCTCTACGGCAATTTTGTCACGCTCACGAATACACCCTCATCTGACCTCGAGCGCATCATCGAGCAGCGTCTTTCTCCGCTCTACGTGTCGGTGCACGCGACGGATGTGGCTCTGCGCCGCCGGCTGCTCGGAAACCCGAGAGCGCCCGACATCGTTCCGATCCTGCGCCGACTGGGACAGAATGGCATCGAAGTGCACGCGCAGATCGTTCTTGTCCCCGGGTTCAACGACGGTGTCCACCTCCAACAAACGGTGCATGAGCTCGCAGGGCTCTTTCCATGGGTGCGTTCCGTAGGCATCGTTCCGGTCGGCCTCACCCGGCACCGCGTGGGTCTGCATCCTTTGGCCGCCTTCACACCGGCGGTCGCGAAGGCTCTCCTCGGGTGGTTGAAAGCAAGACAGGCGACCTTCGTCAACGGATTGGGCACCCGTTTCGTGTTTGCATCCGACGAGTTCTATGTGATGGCAGACAGGCCATTCCCGTCCGCGCGGTTCTACTCGGGGTACCCACAAATCGGCAACGGGATAGGCATGGCGCGGCAATTCCTTGACGAATTCAGGAAAAGGTTGCGTGGGCTGGAAAAACACCTCCCCGACGTCAGACAATATGTGGGAGTTGACCTCGTGACGTCCGTTCTTGCGTGGCCGCTGATCGCTCATTGCATCACCCGAATCAAAAAGCGAATGCCGGACATCTCGGTGTTCCCGCACGTTGTGGAGAACAGATGGTTCGGCAGCGGCATCACGGTGAGTGGACTTCTTGTGGGCCAGGATATCGAACGGACTCTCCACGAAGACGGTTTGCGCGGCCAGGTTGTGTTGCTGCCGCCGAATGTCTTGAACCGGGACAACCTCTTCCTTGACGACATGCACGTGGATGAACTCGAGTGCCGTCTGGGGAAACGCGTGGTGATCGGTTCGTACGACTTCGTCTCGAGTCTGGCGGAAGCGTACAACGAAGCTCTAAGCATAACCCGCGGAGAGGCAGTTGAACGAGAGACGGGTTGAAATCGTAACCAGGGGGAACTGAGTGGCCGTCGTGAAACCGGGTGCCCGTCTTGCCGTCGCTTTTGCCGTTTTGATCGGCGTCAACCTCTCCCGCGGACAACTGATCGCAGACGATCCCCCGGCCCAGCCGTTTCGGTGGACTGTCACGGTATCTCCTGCGACGGCGCGCGCAGGAGATACGGTCTGGGTGTCCTCCAGACTGGATATTGACGACAGGCATTTCGTGTACGCGGAACGTACGAGCGTCCGTGTTCCATCAAAACCAGAGTTCAGCGTCGGTGGAACACTCGCACCATCGCCTTACACCGCGTTCGACCGCTTTGAAGGGAAACCAGTTCCCAAATTCAAAGGCCGTATAGAGTTTCGTACCCCGCTGTTCTTGGCTCGGACCGCGAATCCCGTAAGGCTGACCATCCCTGTTGAGGTGCGCGCGCAGGCATGTTCCGAGGAAATGTGCTTCTTCCCGTCGCAACAGGTAATTTCGGCAGCAATTACGGTGGCCCCGAGAACGGAAGAGGCGCTCCAGATGCCTCGCGATGTCGGGTCAGCGCGGTTGGATTCCGCGCGAGAAGCCGCTCTTACGGCGCATGCGCCAGATTCAGCATCTCGCCCCGGTTCGAGCGAAGGGTTCAACCTCGGTTCCTTGTTGGCTGAACGAGGGTTCGCCTTCGCGTTCGGACTGATCTTTCTGGGCGGGGTTCTCACCAGTTTCACGCCGTGTGTGTATCCACTGATCCCTATCACCGTGAGTTTCTTTGCGTCGAGAGGAGGTGCGGGAGGGAAAAAGTCGCGCCTTCGGGGTCTCCTGTTGTCTGTTGTGTTCGTTCTCGGCATGGCGACGATGTACAGCCTCCTCGGTGTTCTTGCTGCTGCGACAGGGTCCGTCTTCGGTGCCGTGATGGCGAATCCTGTCGTGATCGGGGCGGTCGCGTTGTTGTTTGTTGCGTTTGCGTTCTCCATGTTCGGCGCGTTTGAGATCACGCTGCCTGTATCATTGCAGACAAGGCTCTCCACGATTGGTGGCGCGGGCGGGCTCACCGGCGTCTTCGCAGCGGGTCTCGTCGCCGGAATCGTTGCGGCACCATGCACCGGTCCGGTTCTCGGCGCAGTCCTGACATACGTCGCAACAACCGGCAATACCCCGTTCGGATTCGTGGCGTTATTCGTGTTTGCGCTCGGGATGGGATTGCTCTTCGTAGCAATCGGCACCTTTTCATCCAGCCTCATGCCCAAGCCCGGACCGTGGCTCGAGAAAATCAAAAGCGTGTTCGGAATCGTTATGCTCGTGATGGCACTCTATTTCCTTGGAGGGGTTTTCCCACCGCTTCAAACGCTTTGGTTGAGCGGTCTCCGCGGCGTTGCAATTTCACTGGTTCTCACGTTTCTCGGTCTCCTGACAGGAGCAGTCCACCTTCGGTTCCACGCCGGATTTGACCGCGAAGGGAACCCCGAGGCCCCCCCGACGATCTGGGAACGATCTCGGAAGGCTGCAGGCATAATACTCTGTGTCGCAGGCATATACGGAGTTGTTCTGACGGCCACCTCCCCTCCCGCGAAGGAAGCCGCGACGGCCAACGGCGTAACGTGGGATTCTGACGAAGCCTCGGCCTTAGCCCGCGCGATAGAGCAACGGAAACCAATCCTGATAGATGCGTACGCCGAGTGGTGCGTGGCATGCCGGGAACTGGACGCGATCACGTTTGCCGATCCTCGAGTGCAACAGCGCTTGCGTTCGTTCGTTACCCTGAAGCTGGATTTCACGGCAATAACCCCGGAAACACAGAAACTTCGGCAGAAGTATGGTATCGTCGGCTTGCCGACGGTTCTGGTGCTGGACGAGAACGGCGTGGAGGAAAAAGAAAAGCGGCTCGTGGGCTTCGAGCCGCCTGATAAGTTCCTGAAACGACTGGACCGAAGCTATCCGTGACGTGCCCCGGCCTCCAGTGACCTACGGGCACAACCGGAGGCGGCCCTTGGCACGACGGCGACTCAGAACCTTGCGCCCGCCGGGCGTCGCCATGCGCGCACGAAAGCCGTGGGTCCGCTTCCTGCGCAGAACGTGCGGTTGGAATGTTGGCTTCATCGGTATCCCTCATTCATGTCAATGGACAGCGCGGAAAAACAAACAAGTCTATTAATATACGGATTCTTGATTTTCGGTCAACCATGGTGACGCTCTATACTGTGCTGTGAGCAAGATCGGGGAAGGCTCCAGATCGCACTTCTTCCACGTAGCGCCTGCAGGCCTCCACGGCGATTTCACCAATGGCGGCGTACCGCTTGACAAAAGGAGGTTTGAAGCGGCCGCCCGGAAAGAAAAACCCCAGCATGTCGTGGATGACGAGCACCTGCCCGTCACAGTGAGGTCCCGCCCCTATCCCGATAGTCGGTACCGAAAGCTCTTCGGTGATTCTCTGCGCCAGGCCCAGAGGCATATGCTCCAACACCAGGCTGAAACATCCCGCTCGTTCCAAAGCCCGGGCGCCAGCACAGATGGCGTCCGCCTCCTCCTGAGTGCGCCCTCGCGCCTTGAAGTCCTTCGCCGTCTGAGGAAGCAGGCCGACGTGGCCCATCACCTCTATCCCCGCATCGCGGAGCGCCTCGACCACGTCCGTCAGAGCGCCTTCAATTTTCACCGAGTCAGCACCGACATCCACAAAGCGACGCGCGTTCGCCACGGCGAGTTCAGGGGTGTCGAAGCTCCGGAACGGCATGTCTGCCACAACATGCGTATTGGGTGCTCCCCGCCGTACCGCGGCTACGTGAGGCAACATCAGTTCCATCGTCACGTCGCGCGTGGTGCGGAAACCGTACACTGCGTTTCCCAGGGAATCCCCCACCAGCGCCATATCCACCCCTGCAGCCTCGACGAACTGCGCAGTGGGAAAATCGTACGCGGTCAGCATGGTGATCTTCGTTCCGTGCGCTTTCAAATCCTTCAGAGAAGCGCTTGAGTGCTTCTCTGTGGCAATTGTGGCGCTGTCTGACATGGCGACATTCACTCCATCCTGCGTTGCACCGCCTGCAAGCGCGCAGCGGCGTGAGGGAACCGGGGGGTAGGCCCTCGTGATCCCTGCGCGTACGAAAGCAGTTCGCCGACAACATCCCCGACCTGCTCGTCCTTTTCGAGGAGTGTGAGAACGCGCGGAAGAATTCGCTGGCATATCTGGTGATCGAACGCTGTCTCGAGCGGGTATTTGACGCCGTAGGGCAATTGGGCGCTCAGCTCTTCGGAGTAGGCAAGGAATCGCAGTATTTCGTGACGCAACCGGTATCCCACCGGTATCCCCAGCGGCTCCAGAAATGAGTTCATGTGGATGATTTCCCGGTTCCATACTTCCAGCGCGGCGTAGTCAGGAGTCGCAGCTGGCTGGATTCGATGGTGGTCGGCGAGAAAGGCTGCGAGCGTTGTCGGTGAGGCGCCTTCAGGCACGGGCCCGGCAACGAGAGCCTCAAGCGAAAGGTCCGGCGCGCGCAGCGTGAAAACATTCGCGCGTTCAGAAGCGATTTCTCCGCACGCCCCGTGCCCTGCGACCGACAAAACCAGAACCACGTTCCCCGGGAAGGGAAACTCCGCAGGGTAATCACTATCTTCCAGAAGGCCTCCAGAAGGGAGAACCGAAACAGCACGCCCCTCGATATCGTGTTCTGCCCTGAGGTCCAGAAGTCTTGTGTATTCAGCCAACCACCCGTCTTCCTGCCACCCTTCGGGGGTGTCGATAAACACGAAAACGAGGTCCGAGGAGCGTTGGTGGGCGTGCGACAGCGCGCGGTACATGACATCGGGATAAAAGCGGCGGCCGAGAATGTCGACAATTCCGAGAAGGTCGCGGAAGCGGATGGGCGCATCCGAGGATCCGCCGACGCTCTCGTTTGTCAACGGGCAGGAGTAAAGCCGTCCGCCGATTTCGCGCGCGAAGGAGCGAATCAGGTGACTCTTCCCGCTCCCGGGAACTCCTTCAAAACACACGAAAGGGACTGTTTTTACCGAAAGATACAGGGAAATCACCTGTGCCAGAGTCGTGACTACTCCGCGACGGCGGACGCTCTGGTACAGGGAGAAAACCGCCTGTCCTTCAGTCGGCAGATGTGCTGGCGCGTCCTCCGGAGCAGGAGCCTGCGACCGGCGGTCTGCGCGCGCCGCGCTGTCTTCGGAATGCGTCTGGCGCACCGCATCGGCAGGCTCAGCCGAATCAGCGCCGCTGCTGCGATTTCCAAGATAGGTCAGAAACACGTGAGTGGATGCGAGATCGGGCAAATTCCCCGCAATGCAAACCCGTTTGACAAGATCGCAGTACACGGTGAAGTCGTCGGTGGTATTCCTCCATCGACGGGAAATGCCCAGCACCTGAAGCCCCGCGAGCGCAGGTCGGTCAAACGGGACATACTCGTCCGGTTCAATAACGGAAAGAATGCCGGTGGCCATTTCCGGCCACAACTCGTCGAAGGATCGGCGCATTCGATCGAACCTGACGCCCAGTGACCGCCCTTCTGCCAGCAGGTGCGCCAGTGCAGCACGCAGCCGCAATGAGCGCGAGTTTGGGTCAAGTTGTTCCGCTCTCTTGGCGGAATCGCGATCGAATTGCGTCCAGACGAGGTTACCCCTCGTCGAGACCGTTCCGTCGGCGAGCAGGCCGTCCAGGTATTCCGTGTTCGCGGTGCCCGTCCTTTCGGAAATCTCCATGAAGGTGACGTCTTCTCCAGCCCATTGGATTCTGCCCGGCGACCCAAATTCGGCGATGAACGCTTCATATTCGATGTCCGCCAGCACTTCCGGCCGCAGCAGTGTCCTTAGTCGCTCTCTGTTTGACCGAACCAACCGCAATAGAACGGGTACCAGGGGATCCGAAAGCCATTCTCGTACCTGATTATGAACTGCTTCCAGGTCAAACTCCTCGCGGACAGGCGACGTGCCGTCCTTTTCGTTTTCCGCGCCGGTGTCCCGATTACTTGGCCCAGGGATTGGCTCGTGTGCCGGCCTGATCGCATTTGGTGGGAGATTGAGCTTTTCTGCAAGCGCGGGCTCACGTGCGGCCAGCACGGAAAGCAAACGGTCCTTGGTAACTCGATTCAAACCCAAGGTCGTCTGGTCGGACCTTTCCAATACGGCAAGAGCGTTCAGAATCTGGTCTTGCCGGCATTCCTCCGCCGTAAGCGGCTGCGCCAGAACAATGGAGACTCCGACGCGCGCTCTCTGCCTGCGGGAGTTTCTGTCGAAGCGGTAGGGCGCAGATTGGAGGATTCCCACGGCTGTCAGTGTCCCGTTGGTCCCACCCTCCCACAGGAACACGAGATCGCCTTTGCTGACAAGAGACTGGTGCTGGTCTACGGGAAGTTCGATCGAACGAGACAAGCGGACGAGATCAGCAACCGGTTCTGAGCACCGGAAAATCCATGCCATGGCACACCTTGAAGACGATGAGAAGCACGTTCTTCGCATGAACGCGCGAAGTCCGCGGTACCTTCGGGGATTACGGGGAAATCATCATAAACGTACCACCCCGGGGATTGACAGGCAAGAAGAAGGGAAGCATACGATCGCGTGCGGAGTCTGAAGCAGCGGTGTCGCAGGCAGGCCCGCGGTCAGCAGGAGGGCGGAGAACCGGAAGAAGCGAGCCGTTCTCGAATGTTCCGCAATTCCGTGTCAAATGCCGCGGCTGATTCTTTTCCGAACAGCACAAATCGGATGAGTTCCATTGTCGCGGCCGTTTTCAGGAATTCTGCTGCCTCCGTAAGCATTATTCGCGCGCATTCCGCCGTCGGGAATCCCCCGACTCCGGTTCCGAGCGCGGGAAAGGAAATGCTGCGAAGCTTCAGCTCCTCCGCCCGGCGCAAGCTCTGAAGGGTGGCTCGACGAATTGCCTCCCGGTCGGTTCTCAGGTCCTGGCCCATACAGGCAGCGTGAATAACGTGCCCTGCGCGGAGAAGTCCTGCTGAGGTGACCACAGCGTCTCCCACCGCAACGGGCCCGAGGCGGACGGCTTCTTCCTCAACGCCCTGCCCGCCCTTGCGCTTGATTGCGCCGGCGACCCCTGCACCCATCCATAGGTGGTTGTTGGCCGCATTAACGATCGCGTCAGTGTCCTGCTCTGTGATATCGCCATCCAGGCATTCGCATACTCGGGTACCGATTCTCAGACACTCCACGCGCCGCTATCCCCGGTTTGACGAAATCAGATTTTGAGAAGGTGGAGCCAATCGCCCAGAAGGAACTGCATTCTGCCGATGAGGAGAGAGATTCTCGCCATCACGGTGAAACCAAACGATGCTCCGAAGGCGATCATGAGGAACCAGATTCCGACACGCGAAATGGCTCCGACCGCACCGGTGTGCTCCACGGAAAAGAAGAAATAGAACAGGACCGCGGCTACACCGACCAGAACAAGTGAGGCCGCCCCGACGCCTTGGAAGTAACAGATGAGGAAAACGACCGAAAGGAGCGTCGGACCGAACCAGCTGTTCATTCCGAGATCGCCCCCTCCACGCCGCGACACCAGATATGCCACGGCGATAAGAACTATCGCCGCGATAAGGATGAACTTGTCTCCTCCGTCCCACCCGAGCGCAGGCGCCAACGTTGGATGTACCTGTTCCAGAAGCTGGGAGGCGATATACGCGGGAATACTTATACCGGCCCCGAATCCAACCACGTAGGAAAACGATATCCTGCTCAACCAGCTGAATTTGGGTACGATTCGCATGATCAGAAGAATGCCGAGAACCGATGGAACGATGAGAACCCACAACTGGCGAATCGTGGCCGTCGAGAAGAAAATCGGATTCACGAGGTCTGCGAGGATCACCTGAAACCACACCAGCGCAAGTCCGTATGCTGCCGCCACACCCACGTACAGATGCTCGGCAATCTTAAAAAGCGGGTTGTCATCGTAAAGGAAACTGAACAGCGCGAGAGTGAGTCCGGCGCCAGTGAGAACTCCCAGCCCGTCCACTGTCAACGCGATATGTCCCGCGGCAAGTTGCCAGATGCTCAGTGCGAGGAAAATGCCTGCAAACACAAACGTTGCGGTCCGGCTTCCTGGATTGTGCATCATGATCGTGTCCCCTCGTTGCCGGAAACACTCTGTCTGCGGTCTCGTCTCCGTTGAACGAAATACATCGTGTTGCCGATAATGATGGAGATGATGATGATAAGATGCGCGGCAGATTGAGGTTGCATACCCCGTGTTGCCGATCCCTGCGTCCTGACCAGCGTCTCGTATTCCGCCGCACCGGCCAACCCTGATACCAGCCCGTTCAACTGGCCGGACTGGAGGTAAGGAAACATGTCTGGCGACGTGACTGCCGTTGTCGCGCCGCCGAGTTTGATGCGGTAGCGGTCAACGGCGTAGGTGACCCAGACGCCGTCTATGGTTTTTCCCGCGGCGAGAGTGACCACGTAATCAAAGCTCCCCAGCTTGGCAATGTGCTGGGTGACAGGCATTTCCGACGTTTTGTTTCCGCGGTAATCCACATTGAAGGCCCCGTGGAAGTCTTCTCCCATGTTCAGGATCAGCGTCACCGAACCGGTCTTGTATCCGAGAAAGGTCCAATCCTTCCCGTATTCTTTTCCTTCTGCCCGCGATACGGAATCGAACGCCGCTTGGGCCAATCCCACCGCGTCGGGCCAGAGAGCCATCCCGACGACCTTGATGTTGTTTCGAAAACACTGGCGGATGATGCTTATCGCGGTGGGCTGAAGTTCGGGTTCACTTCCTGGGCCGTAATCAAATGAAAGGAGCACCGTTGCGTTCGGTTTGCCTTTGATGGACTCGATCGTGTTATACACGTTCTTCACGTCGGAGGAGGGCCGGATTGGCAGCGGCAACGGAAAAAGCATCGCTGCGGCTACCCCGACGAAGATAAAGAGGAAGATCCAGCGACGGTCGATGTTCAGGAGTTTCTGGATCATTCATCACCTCCGAGATAGGAACGTTCGATACCGAAGATGATGCGCAGGGCGGTTGCCACTGCACCCAGGTAAACGCCCAGCAGGATCCCGCGCTTCGCCGCCATATTCGGAACGTTCATCAACCACTGCTGCAGTTCCGGCATCGATTCCCACAGAAGCGCGCCTATCGGCACGCGTCCCAGCATGACGATGACGGCCGCCACAAGCAGGATCGTCGCCTCAGTCGTTCGGGCTCGGAAGGTTCGGTAGGCTGCGGATGCGATGAAGAAGGAAAGAATCGCGAACATGGATGCATCGGCGGCCACGAAAACGTTCGTGTATAACCAATCGTACGCACCACCTTTGCGCAACGCGACCAGCGGGCCCGCGCCATTGTTGTAAATCGCGGCCGTCAGCATGACCACGAAACCGAGGTACACAAAAACGCTGTATCCCCAGCCGGCCTGCCTGCGTTTCAAGCGTCCTGCGTGAAGGTACAACAGGCTGTACACGCCAAGGAATGCGGCAAAGGCCGCAATAATCCGGTCCCACTTGGACAAAAGGTCGTTCAGGTCTACCGCGGCCTGATGGGGGATGTAGTAAATCGATATGGCCACGATACCCATCACGAACGCGATGACAAGTGGCAACGTGCGTTTGAAGAAAATCATTCCTTCTCAGCCTCCATACTCGCGTCCGCAAATTCAGAGAGGAGCTACCAGATGTGTTAACCAGTGGATGCCCGCCAGTTCCAGTGCGGTTCCGATCGTCAGAATGGCAATCAGGACAGCCTTTCCGACATCCTGTCCTCGAAGGCTTCCGAGGAGTTTGGGTTCCCGCGCGAGATACGCGCTGGCGGCGTACAGCTCTTCACCGATCAGCGTATAGTCGCATGTCGTGATGAAAAAGGGAATCTGCGTATACGAATCGGTGGCGGCAATTTGGATCGCGCCAACTACGTTCCCCGTTTCCGCGAAGAGAAGCGCCTCCGCGTAAAAGTATCCCATCAGCATCACGGTGGCCGGGCGCTCTCGCATCATCATTCCGTCCACTGCGGCTGCGTAGCTGAACTGGCGATCCGCAACGAACATGACGTTGTCCGGGACGTAGGCATCCGGGCGCCCTACGTCAATACACGCTTCCCTCACCACTTCCTGGCTCACCGCCAGCACGATCGGGTCGTTGTTCATAACCTTCAGTGTCGTATCGAATTGCGCTACTCTTCGTGCCACGCGGCCGAGAATATTCACGGAAGCGATTGCGGACACTTCTCCCATGGAGTTCAGCCCGTGAACGAAATACACGGGTTTCCCCATTTCGGTGGCGCGTCCCAGCGCCTCTTCCACCGCGTCAAGCCCGGCGATTTTCCGTATAAACATGTTCGGATTGCGCCGCGCGAATTCGATGAAAGAGAGGATGACCACGCCGAAAAAGAGGCCGAATATCAGGTTGTTCAATTTGTGGAGCTTGATCCAGTTCTGCCTCGGTGTCACGGACATCGGAGCGGCCAACTCGGCGCTCGCGGAATCGCCGACCACCGCGAAGCGCAGGTAGTACGTCTGATCCGGCCGTAGTTCCACGCGCTCCGGGTTGCCATCTGGCGTTGCCGGCGGCACCATGTAGGATGAAACGACGAGAAACTGGTGATCAGGATTCACTGGGGACCAGCCGAAGATTTTGGGGTCATCCTTCACAATAGGCCCCGCGGCAGGTGCTTCGCCGCCGAAGTAGTACGGTCCTGACGGGTTCGTAGCCACGCCAACCTGGTACCGAACCAGGCTTGGAGTCGAAGCGTCCGGCAACCAGGTTACCACCACCGCCTTCCCGTTGTCGCTGGGTACGTCTGCGGCTCGGATCTGGGTAGGAAGGGGCGGGGGTAGTGCACGGACTGAATCAGGAAGCGGCGTTTTGCTGCCGGTCGCGGTCTCCACCGCGTCAGACGCCAGCGCTGTCCCGGTCCAGAAAAGCGCTGCAATACACGCGAACTGCGTCAATCTCTGCACTGGTTGTCCTCCTGGCACCTCCGGACGTGTACGCCGACGGCGCGGGTGTTATCGCTGGACTCACCCCAGAACAATGCACTAGAGTGCGATCGATTCCACGTTGGCTCTCGGCACGATGACTTTCTCTCCGTCCTCGAGGGCCACCTCAAGCACGCGAACACGGGTTTCGGATTCCACCGTCTGGAGCTCGGAGGGGAGAGCGCTTACCGAACCCAGCCGCCCGAAATACGGTTCGCGAATCACGCGCACCGGGTCGCCGATTTGGAGACCCGCGCTGCTTGCTGCAACCTCCGTGTCAGATGGTGACGGCGGACGCGAAACGATAATCTCAGGCCGCTGAACGCCGGCACGGATCTGTGTGGTGCCGTTGATGGAGGCGACCATGCCTTCACATGAACTCAAGATATCGAAAGTTCGCCGCGCCATTGCAATCGCCCCGAAGCCTTCGGTGACTATGATCGTGGTTCCAATCCGTTCCGTTCCTGTGATTGCCACCCCCAAGTCATATCCGAGCAGATCCTTCAGGTCGCCTGCATGGATCCCGCCCGCGATCACTCCGGCGGCCTTCACCGCGATTGCCCGCTTGATCGTGTCTGCGGAGACGATTGATCCACAGATAAGCACGCAGCCTTCCATATCGGCGGAAATTGAGGAAGGTGTCGCAACAGAATCGTGGGATTCCACCACACGCCGAATCTTGCCCCAGGCTTCGCCGCCGATCCCGAAAATCCCCTGGATGAAGGCGCCCTGCGTTTCGACCACTACGCCTTCATTCGGGATTTCCTCAATTACCCTGCCATCCACGTACGCAGTTACGGCGACCGGTTTTGGTGGCCGGCGCAGAATAACCTGGCCGGTGACCGTGGAAACACTCTCAACTGTGCCGTCTATGGGCGAGTTCACCGTGGACTTCAGAAACTTGAAAAACGGGCGCGTCTCCGCGATAAGTTCGTCCGTCGCGACTGAATCGCCCACCTTCTTCACCATGTATTGCTCAATCTGGTGGGCTTCTATCCCGAGGCGGTTCACCACGTTCACCGTAGCCACATCGCCCGGAAGCTCAGTTCTCGCGACCACGGTATCCCTGGAAACGAGGTCGCCAACTCGAACCGTGACTTCCCCCTTCAGGGGGAGTATACGTCGACGTTGAAGCGTCGCGAACGGTGTTACGCGTAAGCCAGGAGTGTAGGAGTGTGCCATAGATACCCTTACAGGGGTTAGACGGGAAACTGATCGGTTGCTTTGTTCCAACGGACGGTGTCAGCGATCTGCGCCGGGCGATCAGCGGCGAACTGGATGGGTCTGCCGCGCGTGTCGAGTACGATTCCGACGACTCCCCCGTGGATTACGGCTTCCGCTGGCTTGCCCGATCCGTGTCCGAGGTCCCAGCCTTTGGCGGGGGTTGCCCGGAGCTTCGCTGTTTCGTTCAAACCGAGCGGGAAATGTCTCAAGTCGCCGACATTCATTGTGCCGTCTTCCCGGCGTCCGTCCTGGAACTCAATTTCGAATGAAAGAACCTGGTTACCCTTTTTCCCCTTTCCTCGAGGTGCCACACAGGTGCCGAGGTATATCATGCAATCCTTTTCAAACACCTCAGTGGCGGCAGTTTCGTTGACGGTCGACAGCACGCCCAGATGGGGCATCATGAAGATGCTGTCCACCGCAAGGCGTGTGACACCTTCCGGCTGGAACGCGTCAATCATCATCTGCATGGATTGCTGCCGCCTCGGGGCATGGCTGAGGACGCCACCGGAGCCAACCAGCAGGTCCAGCTCCATCATGTTGATCAGGCTGCCGTCACTCTCCTGCGAGAACACGTCAGAAAGAGTCCGTTCTTTGGCGATGCCTTTCAAACCCACGGCAAGCTGCTTGTGCTGTATGAATGCCAGTCGCAGGGCTTCGCGCGCAATTGCCTGTTCCAGCTTCAGTTCATCAAGGAGCTGAGGGATGGTCGTTGGACGTATCATCTTGTTTTTGATTCTGTTACGCAAGTCACCTTCATCTATATCAAACGGTATCCAACGCGCGATGTTCTCGAGTCCGGCCTCGGCCAGAACATTGGAAATGCTGTACGACATACCGAGATTCGCGCTCACCGTGCGGTTGAACACTTCGTCAAACACGCTGAACACGTCTGTCGTGGCGCCGCCGATATCCACACCGACCACATTGATGCCTTGCTTGCGGGCGATTGTCTGCATGATCAGGCCTACCGCACCGGGGGTCGGCATGATGTCGGCTCCGCACCACGAAATCAGCTTTCTGTAGCCCGGTGCCTGGGCCATGACATGTTCGAGAAACAGGTCGTGGATTTTGTGCCGCGCCGGCATGAGGTTCTCTTTTTCCAGCGTCGGACGGATGTTTTCGGTGACGGTAAGTGCGGTTTTCTCCCCGAGAATTCGTGTGATATCATCGATCGCGTTCCTGTTTCCCGCGTATATCACGGGGAGCTTGAATCCGGTCCCGAAACGCGGCTTGGGATCCGCGGCCGCGATGAACTCCGCAAGTTCCACCACGTGTGAGACAGTTCCACCGTCCGTTCCGCCGCTCTGCAGCACCATGTCGGGACGGAGTTGACGGATCCGTTCAATTTTCTCGTGAGGAAGCCTCCCGTCATTCGACGCAAGCACGTCCATGACGATGGCACCAGCGCCAAGTGCACACCGTTGGGCACTTTCACCCGTCATGGACTTCACCACCCCCGTGACCATCATCTGCAATCCGCCACCAGCCGACGATGTCGAGATATAGATGTCAACACCACGGTTCCCTTCTGCCGGAGTGATGATGTGTTCCCCTTCGAGTATTTTCCTTCCGCTCAGCTCTTCCACTTCCTGGATCGCGTTCAGAACGCCTCTCGTAACGTCTTCAAACGGGGCCTCGACGGTAGTCGGAGCCTCCCCGCGGAATGTCTGCCGG
>JAKPPK010000268.1 GCA_029547385.1 Candidatus Latescibacterota bacterium | reverse complement strand
CGGCGCATTTGTTCCGTGGGAAGAAGCAAAAATCCATGTTCTTTCACACGTTGCACATTATGGCTCAGGAGTTTTCGAAGGCATCCGTTGTTACGGAACGAAAAACGGCCCTGCCGTCTTCCGGATGCGTGAACACGTACGCCGCATGTTCGACTCCGCGAAGATTTACCGGATGCCAATCCCGTTCACGCAGGAAGAGATTGAAGCAGCGATTCTGGAAACGATTCGCCGGAACGGACTGGATGCCTGCTATATTCGGCCACTTGTCTTCCGGGGGTACGGGCAACTTGGCGTCAGCCCCCTCAATTGCCCGGTGAATGTCATTATCGCCGTGTGGGAATGGGGAAAGTACCTTGGCCCCGAGGCGCTGGAGCAGGGCGTCAATGTCTGTGTCGCGTCGTGGAATCGGCCAGCGGCGAACACCTTTCCGAGCCTCGCGAAAGCGAGTGGGAATTACCTGAACAGCCAGCTTGTGAAGCTCGAAGCAATGGCCAACGGGTATGACGAAGGAATCGTTCTGGATACGAGCGGGTATGTTGCGGAGGGATCCGGCGAGAACATTTTCGTGGTGCGGGACGGCATCCTCTTTACGCCTCCCACCAGCTCCTCCCTCCTGCCCGGAATAACGCGCAACTCGGTTATTACGCTGGCGCGGGAGCTAAACTACACCGTGCGCGAGGAACAAATCCCGCGCGAGGCGCTTTACATCGCGGATGAGGTGTTCTTCACAGGCACTGCCGCGGAGATAACGCCGATCGCAACTATCGACAAGGTCCCGATCGGGTCCGGGAAAAGAGGACCCGTTACGAAGGAAATCCAGGACGCGCTGTTCGGGATTCTCGACGGCACGATAGCAGACCGCCACGGGTGGTTAACTCCGGTGTGACGGTGCTCCGACAACGAATCACAGGTCTGGTTTTAGAACTCTTCTCTCACAAAGGAAACTGTCATGGCACTCAAAATCGGTATCGTCGGCATGGGCGGTATCGGCAACACCCACGCGCGCGTCTACATGGATGACCCGCTGGCGGAAATCGTTGCCGTGTGCGACATCATCAAAGAGCGCGCGGACAAAGCCGCGAAGGATTACAACGCCCGTGCGTTTTACAGCGTCAAAGAAATGCTTGACAGTGGGATCAAGCTCGACGCCTGCAGTATGTGCACGGCCGGCAAAGAAAACGGGGGCGACCATCACGTTCCCACAATGGAGTTGCTCGGGGCAGGCATTCCGGTTCTCGGCGAAAAGCCGATCTCGAACGAGATCGAAAAGGCACGCATGCAGGTTGCGCTGGCCAAAGAAAAGAATATTCCCTACGCCATCAATCTCAACCATCGCTTCACCCCCGCCGCGCTCAAGGCGAAGGAATGGATAACCTCCGGCCGCCTCGGGCAGTTGCACATCATGAACATGACCATGTGGATCAACAACCCGAACGAAAGCGCGGAATGGTTCCATCTGCGCGCACTGCATCCTCATTCGTTTGACGTGATGCGCTATTTCTGTGGGCCCGTGAAAAGCGTGCAGGCTTTTATGATGAAGGGCAAGGGCCGCACCATCTGGTCGAACACGCAGGTCAATCTGCTGTTTGAGAACAACGTTGTGGGCCATCTGACGGGAAGCTACGACGCAGGGGGAAGCTACGGCCTTGAACGCGCGGAAGTGGTAGGATCGGAGGCGCGGTTTGTCCTCGAGGATGCGTGCGAAATCCT
>JAKPPK010000243.1 GCA_029547385.1 Candidatus Latescibacterota bacterium | reverse complement strand
CCCCGTTCCTCGTTCAGCCGGCAAGCCCTCTCCAACAGACGCGAGTGGAGGTAGAAAATATCGCCCGGATAGGCTTCTCGTCCGGGCGGGCGGCGCAGCAGGAGACTCATCTCGCGGTATGTATCGGCATGTTTGGAGAGGTCATCGTAGACGATCAACACGTCCATGCCTTTATCCAGCAGGAATTCTGCCAGCGTCACGCCCGCGTAGGGCGCCAGGTAGCGCAGGGCAGGCGGGTCGTCGGGGCTGGAGACCATCACGGTAGTCTGGTTCATCACGCCGCCGGCTTTGAGTGTTTCCACCGCGTTGAGGACGGAAGTCTTCTTCTGACCGATCGAGACGTACACACAGCGGACGTCAGTGCCCTTTTGACTGAGGATGGCATCCAAAGCCAGGGTGGTCTTGCCGATCTGGCGGTCGCCCACGATCAGCTCGCGCTGACCGCGCCCCAGGGGCAGGAGCGCGTCGATAATTTTTGTTCCAGTATGCAGCGGGGTGTCCACAGGCGCGCGGTCGATCACTCCCGGGGCAATACGTTCCACGGGGCGATACTCGGAGGGCATCACCGGTCGGTTCTCGTCCAACGGTCTTCCGAGAGGGTCCACAACCCTGCCGAGGAAAGACATGCCCACCGGAATGCTGAGGCGTTTGCCTGTCGCGATCGCCACATCACCGCCGCGAATGCCGGTGTCCTCCCCCAGGAGGATCACGTCAACATGCTTTCGATCCAGGTTCAGGACCATTCCCTGTACCCCATTCGGGAAGGTAACCAATTCTTCCAGAAAAACCCTCGGCAAACCGCTGAGTGTGGCAATGCCGTTGCCCACGTGCTGCACCGTACCCACGCTGTGGAAGAAAACCTGGTGGATTTGCTGCTGGCTGGCAGATTGAAGCTCACCGATCACGTACTCCGGTTTGAGGGCTTCCGGACGTCCGGGCAGTTTATCCGCCACGCGCGCTTTTACCTCCCTCAGGAAGCTTTCGCGTCCAAGCGAAAGCGGGTCATTCCGACGCAATCGCTCGGTCAGTTCAGCTAAACGCTGGTTGGTCTTGAGGTCTAAATCATTCATTGTCAGGTTTCGCGAGGGTTTCTAATTTTTGCCCGATTTCATCGCGCAGAGAGTCCAGGTGGGCGCTGATGGTGTTATCCAAAACGATATCCCCGACTCTGGCGCGGATGCCACTTACGAGTTCCGGTCGCACAGCCACTTC
>JAKPPK010000225.1 GCA_029547385.1 Candidatus Latescibacterota bacterium | reverse complement strand
TTCTCATTCCCGGAGGCAGTCTCTCACGGCGTGGCACATCAAGCCAGTTTACCGCGATGTCGCGGTTGTACGACCCGCTGGTGGAGGCCGCAGTCAGAGAAGGGTGGGCGGTTTTTCGGTACGATCGGCATGAGACACCGCCCGGCAGCAGGGATGAGTCGCAGGACATCATAGATGCAATCAGGGCAGCAAGGGCGCTTCCCGACGTGGATACAAGGCGGATTGTTTTGTGCGCACATGCCTCCGGCACCGTGTTTCTGCAACAAGCCTATGACAGCGTGGAGGAAATCGTCGGATTCCGGTCGTTGCGCGGGGTGATTCTGCTTTCGAACCGAGCGAATGCTTCGGAAGCGGGACGCATGGCGGGCCACCTTCTGGTCGTCGTCGGGGAATCAGCCTCGACGGACGAGAAACGTGCAGGTGAGAACGCCGTTCGAGCCCACCGCGAGTCGCACCCTCGATGGAATGCGCGCTATCTGATGGTTCCAAACGCGGACGTGGCCCTCTGCGATACGACCATCTCCGGTTGGCGGGGCTGGCAAGGGCTGCCGGGGTCCTGCCATTTTTCGCCGGAGATTCCAAGAGCAATCTCGGAACTCTTGCGTGCGGCGTCCAATGCCGCGTTTTGACAAGGCGTCACGGGTATTGCCTGGGAGAGAATTCTCGGGTACCCTTTATCCGTTGTATTTTTCGTTGAACGCCGCTGAGACGCAAACGGGGATTCGCGCCACGTGGTCTTTTTGTCGGTGTGACGAGTTTCTTCGTTCCCGCCGCATTTCGTTGCCTTGGCCCTATCCGCTCCGGATGAACCTGTCTGCGGTGTTTCCGCACGCTACGCCAGAGGAGTATCCATGAGCGATACGACAAAACGCGACGGGGAACAGCCCACGGTCAACCGGCGACCTGTTTCTGCGACATCTGCGTTGAACGAAGCCTACCATTACCAGCTTCCGTCGTCTTTTTCGCGAGGTATGCGAATTGACCTTCCCTGCGTGTCTATGATCTACATCAGCGGAACTGCCAGCGTGGACGAAAACGGTGCCACGGCACATGTGGGGGATTTCGAAGGACAGGTGCGGCGAACCTTCAGGAATATCACCGAACTCCTCAAAGCGGAAGGCCTGACATGGAAACATGTCGTAAGAACGACCTGTTACCTCAAGGATATCCAGCGGCATTACGACGAATTCAACCGGCTCAGAACCGAGTTTTACAAGCAGCAGGGGCTCGACCCGTTGCCCGCCAGCACCGGGATAGAAGCACGTCTGTGCCGTGATGACCTGCTTGTCGAAATCGAGGCCATTGCAATGGTGCCGGGCCCGAATCACCAGGGATGCTCGGAGTACGTGGACAAGAAATAGGCGTGAAGAAACAGAAACGCGAAAGGGCGGCTCACCAGCCGCCCTTTTTGTTGCCCTTCACGCGCCGCATCTCCGTGCGTCAGGTAATAGTAACGGCCTTGCCGCTTTCGCCGGAGCGGTATATCGCGTCCAGCATCTTCATGACAAGAAGGCCGTCTTCGGCAGTGGAAAAGGGTTGGGTGTTCGTGCGGATACACTGCACGAAATGCGCGATTTCTGCGGGGTGCCCGCCGATGTTTGGTGCGCGGGGTGTGAGATCCACTTCTGCGCCGTGCTTGTCCTGGCAGATGCGGAACTCGGGCTCCGCGGAAGC
>JAKPPK010000220.1 GCA_029547385.1 Candidatus Latescibacterota bacterium | reverse complement strand
ACCCGTGGTCGAGCAAATCCATGAAGGTACCCCTGCGAACCAGGTTGTCGTTGTGCGCTCACCATCGGAATAATGGAAACCGTGCCCGCGATCGGGCAGACAGATGGAGAAAATTAGGGCACGCGAGCGGTTTTCCCAACCCGAAGCCGCCTGCTTTCTCAAGCCCTGCACGTTCAGGGCTGCCGGTGGGAGTGCGGACTGAAGTTGATGGCGAGGAAGTTCGCAGAGTGGGCTTGCATTCGCGGCTGGCTAACCCGGCGCTTGGGGGAGCTCACTGTGCGGACCTCCCCCAAGCGTGCAGCACCATGTTCGGTGCGAAATGATGCCTGCTCCCCGCGGGTCACATTTTCAGAAGAGCCAGTTCCGCGGCGTTGACAAGCTGGTAGGCAATGGGAGACGCAGTGAGGGCGGGATGGGTTCCCATCTGGAACACTGCGATCTGGTCTGCGTGCATGCGGGTTTGTACAAGTGCCGCGATGAGATTCGCCATTTCGCCAATGGAATCGCCACAACAGACCTGGCCGCCGATGAGCGCGCCCGAGTACTTGTGGAAAATGAGCTTCAGGCGCGCAGGATGAGCGCCCGGCATTCCGCCCGGGTGACGGTCAACCGTTTCCGCATAACCCACGACGCACTCCATTCCTGCATCGTGAGCTGCCCTCTCCCCCATCCCGGCGATACCCATGGCCAGTTCGTTGATCTTCGTGGAAAAGACACCGATAACGCCCGGGTTCTCGCGCCGAATCTCAAACAGATTGGCTGCACCGATCCGAGCCTCAGACGTGGCGATGGATGCAAGGCGCAGCGGACTCGGTTGGCCGGAAAAGAAGCTGGTTTTTTCGGCGCAATCGCCGACCGCGAAAATGTCCGGATTGCTTGTCCGCATGTAGCGATCCACCTCAATCGCGCCCAGCGGGCCGATCTCAATGCCAGCCTGTTTTGCCAGCTCCACGTTTGGACGTGTGCCGATGCCGAAGATCACGATGTCGGCCTTCACGGTTTCGCCGTTCTCGAGAACGACCCCCTCCGCCTTGCCATTACCAACGATCTCCTTGGCCCTGGTGTTGGTCATCACCCGTACTCCCGCGTCCGTCAGCACACCCTCCGCGCGTTCGCACAGCTCCTTGTCAAACGCGATGAAGAGGCAGTGAGGCAGCATTTCGACCACGGTTACCGAAAGATTTCCCCTTTTGCGGCATTCGTCCGCCATTTCCATGCCGATGAATCCGCCGCCGATGATGACCAGATCCCGGGATTCGTCCAGCCTGCTGGAGAGATGCCGGAGGAAATCCACATCCTTTTGGACGGTAAACACGTTCTCCAGGTCACGACCGGGAATCGGGGGCAAGATCGGCAGCGATCCGGTAGCCAGCATGAGCTTCTTGTACCCGATCACGCGGCCGCTCTCGGTTGTGACGGTGTGGGCGTCCTTGTCAATGGCCGTCACTCCGTCAACAAGCAGTTCCGCCCCGCTGCCCGTAACCGCCGCATCGGGAATGAGGTTCTTCTCCGGTGAGCCGAGAGTTCCGAAGATGTAGGGAATCCCGCAGGGAACCGAAACCTGCGCCTCTTTCCGAATCAGCGCAACACTTGCTTCGGGGTAGTGCCGCCGCGCGGTGATGGCAGCCGCTACGCCAGCCGCGCTGCCGCCGATAATGATGACGTCTTTCTTGTCCATCTCATTCCCCCGCATGTGAATTGTGTCCCAGACACATCCCAGTGTGGAAGTCGTCCTTTTGGCGGTACAGTGTACGCAGAAGCGCCCACTGCGGCAACAACTGATTCGAGAAGCAGGATGACTATCCGGACGGCATTCGCTGCGCGGCCACAGAAATGCATATCGCGTGGCGGGAGCGCAGACTGCGCGGCTTTTTTTGGTATGTTTGAAGGCATTACGATGGCGGCCGCTGCCCGCCGGATAGAACGACGGAACGTTCGGGAGGGGAATCCGACCCAATGAACCTGCTCTTCATCTTCACCGATCAGATGCACCGTTATGCGCTGCGCTGCATGGGCACGCCGGACATTCACACCCCGAACCTCGACGCACTGGCACAGCGCGGGATGCTGTTCGAGCGGGCGTACTCCAACTGCCCGGTATGCACACCGTTCCGTATCAATCTTTTTACCGGTCTCTATTCCTCCCAGACCGGGACGATGAAGAACGCGGCGCGGATTCCTGCGGGGTGTGTGACGCTGGCCGATGCGCTGAACAGCGGCGGATATGAAACCTGTTACGTCGGCAAATGGCACATCGGCGGCGCGGGCAACGGCCCGATACCGAAAGAGCTGCGGGGCGGGTTCTCTGACTTCATCGGGTATCAGTGTTATAACGGATTCATCCACAACGTCTGTTTCTACGACAGGGACGACCGAGAACACTGCTTCGACCGGCACCGGACTGACGTCACCACCGACCTCGCCATCGAGAAGCTGAGGGGGCTCGCGCCGCACCCCTTTGCGCTGTTCGTCTCGTATCAGGCACCGCACTACCCGGTGCAGCCGTCGCCGGAGTTCGAGCGGATGTATGCGGGCGTCACCATCCAGCGGAGGCCAAACAGCCAGGAAATCGACCCCTACACCCGCACGTGGAGCCCACCCAGCCCGTGGCCACCCGATTCGTGCCCTGATTTCCAGCGCTACGGCAACAACCTGAACGAGTATCTCCGCCTGTACTATGCTCTCGTCACGCAGATAGACGCCGGCGTGGGGCGGATTCTGGCCGAACTCGAGCGGCTGGGGATGGCGGAGGACACCGTGGTCGTGTTCACGTCGGACCACGGCGACATGCAGGGCAGCCACGGCCTGAAGAACAAGTCGCTGCCGTATGAGGAATCCAGCGGCATCCCGCTCATTGTCCGGGTGCCGGGTGGCGCCGACGGCGGGCGAACAGGAGCCCTCGTTTCGGGGATAGACTTCTTCCCCACGTGCCTGGAATGGCTGGGCCTCCCGCAGGTGCCCGGTCTGCCGGGGAGGTCATTCGCCCCGCTCTCCCGCGGCGAAACGCAGGAACTCAACGGCCCGGTGTTCTCCGAGATGCCGAACTGGAAGATGGTGTGCGAGGGAGACCTGAAGCTGGTGGTGGAGGGAGAGCAGTTCACGCCGAAGATGCTTTACGACCTCGCCGCCGACCCGTATGAGATGGAAAACCTTGTGGACAGACGTGAGTACGCGGCGGAAGTTGCCGCCCTCAGGGAGCGAATTGTTGACTGGCAGGCGCAGAGCGTGACCGGTTGACCCAAGGGGCAGGTCGTTTGGGACCCGACGGAGCG
Organism: Candidatus Latescibacterota bacterium; assembly: GCA_029547385.1. Classification (GTDB taxonomy): domain Bacteria; phylum Latescibacterota; class MWCZ01; order MWCZ01; family MWCZ01; genus MWCZ01. The sequence continues at coordinate 1,699 of JAKPPK010000220.1, read as the reverse complement.
GGTCCCTCCAGACGCGTCAGGGGCAGTTACGACCATGAAGCAGCAGTGTCGCGCTTGGCGTCCTTGAAAGAAATCCCAATGAATCGCAGGAAATCACCGGTCCATATGCCAACAGTCAGGCTCGCGGAAGGACCGATTATCGTCTTCCTGACGGTGTGCGCGAAGGACCGGAAAATGATCCTGGCCACCAGGGAAGCGCACCAGACACTGTGTGAGGCGTGGGAAGCGACCCGAGGCTGGCTCGTGGGCAAATACCTGATCATGCCTGATCACGTTCACCTGTTTTGTTCGCCTGCCGGACCCGACCACCCCGAGTTGTCCGTGTGGGTGAAATGTTGGAAGACATATGCCTCGATACGCTGGCCACGGCGGAGCGAGCAACCAATCTGGCAAAAGTCGTTCTGGGATACACAACTGAGGAGATCGGAGAGGTACGAGGACAAATGGGATTATGTTGTCCAAAACCCTGTCCGCAAGCGTCTCTGCGGAAACCCGAACGAATGGCCGTTTCAAGGCGAGATCAACGTCCTGCCGTGGTAGAGCGAGCGGTTTCTCACAGAACCGCCCGAGAACGGGTGTGAACCGGTCGAATGGCGGTTCCCAAGAGGAAGGTTCCATGCGGAGGCAGTTGGAGGGACCCGCTCTGTCGGGTCCTCGTTCCGACGGGATTAACCACAACCGGAAGGTCACGACGGAGCGGGTCCCTCCGGGCCAGGGCTCAGGAGTAATGAATTTGGAAAGTCTTGAACAAAGGATTGCCCGGGTGGTGCGCGAGGATGTGGTTATCGTGCCGTATGACCCCGCATGGCCGCGCATGTTCGCGGAGGAAAAGGCGCACCTGCTGGCGAGTTTTCCGGACGGGCTCATACGCCGCATCGAGCATTTCGGCAGCACCGCGGTGCCCGGCCTCGCGGCGAAGCCCATCATCGACATGCTGGTGGAGGTGCGCTCGCTGGAGGAGACGAAAGCCTGCATCGCGCCGGTGCTTGAGGCGCAGGGGTACGACTACTTCTGGCGGCCTTTGTTCGGCGACAACGTACCGCCCTTCTACGCGTGGTTCATCAAGCGCGACCGCGCCGGTTCGCGCACGCACCATATCCACATGGTGGAGGCGGATTCCGCCCTGTGGGAGCGCCTTCTCTTCCGTGATTACCTCATCGCGCACCCGGAAACGGCAAAGGAATACGAGGAGCTGAAACTGCGGCTGGCCCGCGAAAATCCGAAAGACCGGGTTGCCTACACGAATGGAAAGTCCGCGTTCTGCGTCCGAATCACCCGCCTTGCGCATAAGCGCGTCCGTCCGCATTGACCGCTCCCTCGGGCGGCCGTACCATGAAAACACGCGCTGCCCGGCACAAAAATTACGTCAAGCGGCCAAAGGCATGCCACGTTACGAAGAGGCCCCGACCGACACTCGAAGGAGCACCGACCGATGAGCGACGCGACCCACATGCTGCTGCACAAGGCATTTCAGATCGGTTACGTGCCGATTCTCGGCAGCTATACCGTGCCGACCGTTGAAGAGATCGAAAAGGCCGCCTCGATGGGGATGAACACCGTTATCGCCGGGCAAACGCACCTTGACCTCGCAGCCCCCGAGGGGAAGGCCTGTCGGCAACGCGGGATCAGGGTTCTCTATCCGCTGGAAAAGTTCGTGTACCACGGTGTCAGCCTCCGCAACGAAATTTCGGCGGAACAG
>JAKPPK010000198.1 GCA_029547385.1 Candidatus Latescibacterota bacterium | reverse complement strand
CGTGATTTTCCCCAGCTCCGTGCGGTTCTGGCGGAACTTGAGCGTGAGTTTCGCTCCGGGCCCGAGGAGATCCTTCCCGATGATGTTCACGCGGTCGAAGTAGAGCGTCGCTCGTCCGGTGGATTGGAACTCGTACCCGGCAGTGTACTGATACACCTGGTATTCCCACGAGGTGTACGGGTCGTACCTCGTCACCTCGCGGTCAAGATAGGTGCGTTGCGCTGTCACTGGGGTGGAGAAGACTTTCCGGCGCGGTTCGTAATCAATTCCGTCCTCATCGGTGAGGTAAATCGTCAAAGGTTCGAGGCGGAAGGGTGCGGATAGATTCGCCAGCGCCGCCAGCTCGATACGAAACTGCTCCGGGATCTGGTGTCGCGCTTTGTACGCAATGGCGATGCTGTCGCACCGGCTGCCTGAGGAATCGTACTCGCAGATGCGGGCGATATCCGCCGCCACCAGCGTGTCGGAGAACAGGGTGGCCTCCAGGATCAGGTGCTCTTCGTGCGTGGGGCGTTCCACGATGGCCCCCTGCGAGCTCACGAGATCGCTCCCGCCAGTTGTTCTCCGGAACTGGTATTCCCTCGTCCACTGCCGTACAAGCTGTTCGAAGGGCGTCAGATCCTGCTCAGGGACCCTCGCGGCGCGCGTCTGGGGTGTGCAACCTCCAAAGACGGCGATGAGGCCAACCAGCGCGACAACTGCGCGGGCCCGTTTCAGTACCGGGCGTGTATTCATCGCGTACTCCTCACCATGGTGTCTCCTCCTGGCGGCTGCGGCGAGTTCATCGGTAAAAGGTACGCAAAAGCGGTTCCGGCGCGAACAGGGAAGAAGTTCACGGTGCCGGGAAGAGAGCGGAGCGCGGCATACCTGCCGCGCTCCGCATGTGAACAGCTCTTGAGGATCTGCGCCGGATCAGCGGAGAAGTGTCATCCGCCGGGTTGCCTCCGCCCGCTCCGTTCGGAGACGGCAGACATACACTCCACTGGCAACCTCACGACCGAGCGCGTCCTTCCCGTCCCACACCACTTCGTGGTTCCCGGAAGG
>JAKPPK010000193.1 GCA_029547385.1 Candidatus Latescibacterota bacterium | reverse complement strand
GCGTGGGCGCGTTCTACTGCCGTGATGAGAGGATGCTCGACACCTACCGCAAAAACGGCGATATCCACGCCGCCACGACCAGCGTCATTTTCGGCGTGAGCTACGAGGAAGCGCAGGACAAGCATTCGGATAATTACAAGGTACACAGGACGATCGCCAAGAACGTGAACTTCGGCACATTCTACGGGCTGTTCCCGCGGGGGCTGCAAAAGACGCTGAAGTTCAAGGCGGGGGTTGAAAAATCCGTGAGTGAGTGTGAGGAGATACTTTTCAACCTCAAGCACGGATACAAGGGTCTGACCGCATGGCAGGAAGAGACGAAAGCGGACGCCGCGAGGCGTATGTATTCTGAAACCTGGCTCGGACGGCGCAGGTACCTCCCCGGCATCACCTCGGACAATTGGGGACAGAAGTCGTTTGTGGAGCGGTGCGCTCTGAACACGCCTATCCAGGGGACGGCGGCGGATATTCTGAAGCTCGCCATTACGAGGATACTTGCCGGACTGCCGGAGCGGGAATGGCTCAAGCCCATCCTTCAGATACACGATGAACTTACTTTCATTATTCCGGAGGACAGGCTGAAGGAGGCGGTGGCTTTTATCCGTGCCTGCATGGAAGAAAAGCCCTTCCCGGAGTTTGACCTTCCGCTGATCGCGGAAGCGTCCGCGGGACCGACCTTTGGAATGATGGAAGAACTGGAGGACTGACTATGTTCAAAAACAGCGAGGGCTACGCCGATCCGACCGCAGGGTCGGCGATGAGCCAGATAATGAAGGAATACCGGCAGCAGCAGAAAAAACGCTATGCTGACAAGAACCGAAGGAAGATTTATGTGGCTTCCAGGTATGCGGGCGATGTGGATGCGAACGTGAAGGCCGCCATCGGCTATTGCCGCCTGGTCATTGACAAGGGGTATATGCCGATAGCCAGCCACCTTCTGTATCCGCAGATACTTAACGACAACGATCCCGAAGAACGGGAGCTTGGGCTGATGTTCGGTCTTGCGCTGCTCCGCGAGTGTGACGAGGTGTGGGTGTTCGGCGAGGTATCGCCGGGCGTCTCCCGTGAGATCGAGGAGGCAAGGCGGCTGAATAAGAAGCTCAGGTTTATGGAGGAGGTGGGCGCATGAACGTAACGGTGACCGATGTTCTCGGTTCTCTCTTTAATCCGACCGATACCGTCTGCTTCCGCGTCTTTGACGATAAGAAGGGCGGCGTGTTCCAAGGGTCGAAACTGTCCTGCGAATGCGGGAAGTACAAAAGCATAGAAGAAACGCTCAAGAACCATAACGCCATGAACCGCGGCATCTTCTTCGTGGTCAACTACGGCGGGCAGGACGATGATTCCATTACGAGGATCAACGCGCAGTTCGTGGAGATGGACAACGACAGCTTTGACGAGCAGCAGAAAAAGATAGACGCTTTTCCGCTCCCTCCGTCAATGATTATGAAAACGCAGAAGTCCTACCATGTGTACTGGTTCATGGACGGGTCTGCGAAGGTGGAGCGTTTCCGTATGATACAGACGCAGCTCGTGAAGCATTTTGACGGCGATCCGATGTGCGTGAACGAGTCGAGGGTCATGCGCCTTCCCGGTTTCATGCACTGCAAGAAGGATACTCCCGTGGAAGTGACCTGCGTCAGCTTCCATCCCGAACGCAAATACACGCAGGATCAGCTTTCGGACGTGCTGCCGGAGGTATACCTTGCTCCCGTGGAGCGCAAGTGCGGTACGGAAAAAGGCATCGACCAGGTATTCCGTTCGTGCTTGTTCATGCAGCATTGCCGCGATGACGCCGCGTCCCTGTCGGAGCATGACTGGTACGCTATGATAACCAACCTCGCTCCTTTCGAGGGCGGTACGAAGATGATACATGACCTGTCCGCTCCGTATCCGGGATACAGCGAGGGCAACACGCAGAAGAAAATAAACCATTTCCTTGAGAGCGGGACGAATCCCATCACCTGCAAGACCATCTGCGAGAAGGGATTCAAGTGTCCGAAGTTCGCGGCCGGCGAATGCCCGG
>JAKPPK010000132.1 GCA_029547385.1 Candidatus Latescibacterota bacterium | reverse complement strand
GTTCAGCACCGCGACTCAGCCGACGATTGCACCGACGGTGACCGTCACGTCCCAGCCGGGCCAGACCCCGTACAACGGGCCCCATGCGCTACCCGGACGTGTCCAGGCCGAGGATTACGACAACGGCGGTCAGAACGTCGCCTACTACGACAGCACTCCCCTGAACAAGGGCGGCGCCGGCAGGCTGAACGAGGCAGTTGATGTCGAGTCGAATAACGGTGTCACCAACATCGCCTGGATCACCAACAACGAGTGGACCGAGTACACGGTCGAGACCGCGGCATCCGGAACGTTCACGGCGAATTTCCGCGTCGCTGCATGGGCGGACGGAAAGAGGATCTCGGTCTCTGTCGACGGCCAGGCGGTCGGAAGGGTGAACGTCCCGAACACCGGCTCGTACGAGGCATTCCAGACGGTCTCCGTTCCTCTCCAGATGACGGCCGGCACCCACGTGGTCCGGCTCACATATCTCGGTGATGGTCAGAACATCGACTGGTTCGAGATCATCTCCGGTGAGCCGACCGTGGAACCGACCGCCACGGTCAACGGGACACCGACCGTCGAGCCGACCGCGACATCGACCATAGTTCCGACGACGACCAGCTCAGGAAAGGCTCCCTACCGGGACCACCCCGTTCCGGGACGTATCCAGGCCGAAGACTACGACATGGGCGGACCGGGGGTTGCATACTCCGACAGCACTCCGGAGAACAAGGGCGGGGCGTACCGTTTGAGCGAGGCGGTCGATGTCGAATCGATGCAGGGTGGCGGCTACAACATCGGATACATCACGAACGGTGAATGGGTCGAGTATACCCTGAACGTACCGGAGGCCCGCACCTACCAGGCTGCATTCCGTGTCGGTTCCTGGTTCAGCGGCACCCGTCAGATCAGGGTCTCGGTCGGGGGTGTCGAGAGGGCGACGGTCAACGTGCCGGTGACAGGCAAGGACTATCTGTACGAGACGGTCACCGTTCCACTGGCGCTCGACGCCGGGACGCAGGTGATCCGCCTGACATTCGTCGGTGAGAAGCAGAACATCGATTACTTCGAGCTCTCGAACGGCTCCAACCCGTCGGTGACTCCCACGGTCACCCCCTCTGCTACGGTGACGCCCACGCCCACGGCGACCGTCACGATCGAGCCGACCGTGACGCAAACCCCGGGAAGGGCCTCCATCCCAGGAAGGGTCGAGGCTGAGAACTACGATGACGGCCCTGCGGGCGTCTCGTACCGTGACCTGACGCCCGGTAACCAGGGCGATTACACGGCAAGAAACCCGACCGACGTCGACCTTGAGAAACTTGGCACCGGGGCGACCGTCGCCTATATCAGGACGGGCGAGTGGCTGATCTACACCCTCAACGTTGCGGAGACCAACAACTACAATGCGCGGTTCCGCGTGGCGAGCTGGATCCCCCAGGGAACGACACCCGGTCAGCGGTCGATCATGGTTCGGATCGACGATCAGTCTGAGAAGGCGGTGAACGTGCCCCTGACGGGTGGCAGCACGGTCTATGACATCGCATCGATCCCTGTCTATCTGACCGCTGGGGAGCACGAGATAGGGCTTCGCTTCGTCGGCTGGTACCAGAACTTCGACTGGATGGAGTTCGTTCCGGCGAACTGATCCGTCCTTGTATCCACCTCTATTTTTTGCAGATAGATCGGTTCCCTGCGGTTTGATGCGCCCGTTGCAGGAGGTTCTCATCTGCCTGTCCGGGTGTGCCGGGTGTGGGTCGATCCAGTACCGGGGTTCCGCGCCGGATCTTGACGGGAGGTTCACCTATCGTTTGCATCCAAGGAGCCGATCAGTATGGTTCTGACGATGGTGCCATGGTCGGATACCGCAGATCCGGAGATGACAGTGAGCGGTGTTTCAACAAGGGCGCGATTGGAACGTCAATCTCGGGGTGCAGACTCCTCTGTCACCTGGAGGTATCAGGTGGACGGTAGATACCAACCGAGAAGGGGAACTGCGCCTCCTGGTGCACCGGGCATTCTCAGTGGTTGATCAGAGTTCGGATCGTGGGCATGGTTGGGACTGCCGCATAGGAGTTGTTCGGGCGATCTCTTCCCTCTTCTCCGGAGAAACGGTCAGAACGGAATCAACCGGAGGTTCCCTGCGTGCGTTGCCTGATTCCATACCTGATCACCCGGATCATCTGCCCGGTGGGTCAGCACCATGCAGCCGAATAGTGGATCGATATGGCTGGTAAAGTCCTCGGCATGTTCCCCGTATGACTCCCTGGTGCCGCACCCGTTGACCATTGGTCTCCACTCATTGGGGGATCATGCGCGCGGCCCTCATCCAATCGTGAGTTCGATCATTGTCGATATTCGATCCCGATTACGTCCCGTTCAGGCTCTTTGATTCCAGATCGGAGGGGTTCATTTAGCCTTTTGCCTTGCTGGCCTGAATCTCCAATCGACTGTGTCAGACGTGTAAGAAGAAAATCGTGGGCAAATCACTGTCCGATTCGGAATACAATTAATAATGTTTATCTACCTTCAGTTGATGATATTACACCTGTAATCTAATAATTACAGAACCGTCTATCGAATCCGATGTGGTGCAAGGTATGAACGCAACACGAGTGCTCATGACACTCCTCGTCGCCGCCTTCGCAGTCGTGGGACTTGCGAGCGCTGCGGGCGTGGGGACATTCTACCTCGAGCAGACGAAGTCTGCCGACGTGGGCCAGATTGGCGTTGCAACCCTGTACATGGACAACACGTGGCAGCCCCTGGCTGACGACGTGTATG
>JAKPPK010000106.1 GCA_029547385.1 Candidatus Latescibacterota bacterium | reverse complement strand
ATCTGCTGGCTAATCTGGTTCTCATAGCCCTGCGAGCGCCGCTGAAGGGTACTGGACAATACAACATCATTGACAAGGCTTTGCGATGTTGCCGCCATTGTTTAGATACTCCTATTGCTCCAAATTCGCCGCTGAAGCGCCCATCACGGCCTGAGCCGATTCCCACATGGATTCGCTCTCGCGGAACCCCGTCAACGGGTTCGCACTTGGCCCTGACCGCATGGCCTCTAACGCGGCTTGCTGTTGTCGCTGTTTCTGCGTATGCGCATGGCGTATCCCCTGCTCCATCCAATACTGTTGGATCACATTCGGGGCCACCTGCATCAACGCCTGTTCCACCGTCAAATTGCGATTCTGCTGAAGCACCCCCGCGATTTGCGTCAGATACGGTTGAATCCTGTCATTACCGTATTTCGCCGTGATCGCATTCGCTTCCGTCTGTTTCGCATTCAGCCACTGCTGATTCTTCAACTCCTCGATGCTGCGCTTCAACGTGCCGATCTCGTCACCGTTGATCGCAGACTTCATCCGACTTTCAACCTCATCGCGGATCACCATCTCCATGATCTCTAGGACCTGCTGGGCTTCGGGTTCCATCGATGCGCGGGTAGTCGGAGGAAGCCGGTCGAGGATTCCTTTCATTTCCGCTACTTGTGCTTTGGTCGGCTGCTGTCCCATCTGCTGCATATACTGCATCTGAGAGACATAAGCCATCTGGCGTTCCAGTTCCCGCCGCTGCTCGGCAAGCTCCTGGGTCTTTCGGGTGTAGTCCGCCTGCATTGATCGCCGCATAGATTCAAGGTCGGGGTTGTCCACCGGAGTTTCCAGCGGAGACCCGCTCGTCTCCTTCGGCATACCAATACCGCCCGTTACACCCTTATCCTCAACAAACGAATCACCCGCGCTGTTGCCATATTCGTTTCCGGGTGCCAGTGCATCCGAGAATACATCCTCTGCGGGTTCAACGTTCTGACCGCCAAGCGCGGCCTGCTTCAACTCGTCCATGTTTGCTCCTTGCCGATTGCTGCGATTGCCTATGGCGTCATCACAGTTCAGCCCGTAAATTTCACCCACCTATCAACGATCTTTGCGATAGTCTCAATCGAGGGCAGATCGGGCAACGCCCCATCCGCCTTGAGACTGTCCACAAACTTCATTACCTTCCCGTTCTGCGCCTCAAGCATGTCCAGCTTCGATTGCAGCACCGCTATTTGCGCCCTGATTTCGCTTGCTTTATCCGTTGCCAGACTCATCATAGAACCCCCATTTCATGCCGCGTGCGCTCGTAATCTTCCTTGAACGACCCCATCTTCACCGGCTGCCGTTTGCGGGGCGTGTTAAATTCATCCGCCGTGACCCGCATCACCCCATTCGCTTGGCACACGTCTTTCTCGTGGTTCCGACTGCGAATCAACATCGGCTCCCCCGTGATATGCGGCGTCACGTACTCATGAAAGATGCTAATCTGCATCGGCTTGAACGTCCGCACCGTATTCCCCTCGCACTGGGGACATACGCTGGTCTTGGGCACTTCGCTCGCCTTGTAATACTCGATGTACTCCTGCTCGCAATCGACGCATTCAAAACTGTAATGAGGCATTAGCGCGGTCCACCCTCAAAAATGCGCCGACTCAGAAACTGTCCAATCTGAGCCGGGTCCGTTTCCCACGGCATTTGATTCATGTTGTTCACCGGCGTACTGGCCGGAAGCTGTGCCTGTGCTTCCTGCGGCGTGGCTGGCGCATCGTTACCCTGCGGCCCCTCCAACTGCATCGGCGGGGGAGCCATCGGCGGCAACTGAACAATGATCCGTTCCGGGTTCCTGAATACTTCCGTGTTGCGAAGATAGGTCCGTACCAGCTCTGGTACGTTCAAGGTGAATCCCATCTGTTGCAGGTAGGGCATCAACGGGATCAACTGGGCCATCGCATCAATCGTCTGCCGGACGCGAACGCTCTTATCCACACGCTCGGTAGACCCCGGCTCAATCGTCACCTCGTAATCGGCGGCAACCAGGTCTTGAGACAGAGACACCATCTGCCAGACGCGGCCATCATCCCCCACCAGCGGTACCACCCGTTCCGGTCCCCAGAACTGGCGTAGCATAGACACGTCTTTGCGCGTGCTCTTGACCAATGCCCGTTCCAGAAGAAACCGCATGTCCCCCACGCGCAACCCGCTTTGCTGCTGGATGTAAGATGCTTCGGTCGCCGTCTGGACCCCGTGACCGGACCCTTGCGACAACTCCGATATGCCCGACACTTCATCGAGGTCGCGCTGGAACAATTCCGTCAGTTTCCACGCATCCCCCGCTATCGGAACATGCGGGAAAATCTCAAGCGCGTCACTGATACGGTCCGCGCCCATCACCTCAACAAAGCTGTTCGTGTTCGTTACGAACTTACGCACATCTTCCGGGTTCACAGAACCCGTGCGGAACGCCCCCCGCGTTGCTCCCCATCGTTGCAGATGATCCATCATCTGCGTGCGCATCTTGTTCAGGACCTGAATCTGATCACTGAACGAATCCGCATAACTGATACCCCAAAAGTCGTCATCGTCAGGAAGGAACTGCAAAAACACATACGGGCCTTCCTGACCAAAGAACGGATACGGTTTCACCAGCAACGGACGGTCAAGCCCCCATTTCCACACAATGACCGTCTGCGTTACCTTGTCAAAAATCTCATACAGCGTCACCATCGACGAATCGCGGGACACTTCATCTTCCCGCCAACTCGATGTGGTTGCCGACGGATCGTTACCGTGTTCCGCGTGCCCCGTAGGCTCTACCTGTGAACGCGCTTCCTTGTCATACCGGCTGTCTCGAATCACGTCCACAAACGGACGGTTGATTACATGCGCAAACCACCGCGCTTCATCCGATGTCCTCGCCTCCGGATCAACCAGAAAATCAAACGGGCTGATAGACTTCTTCCACGGATGCCCGTACCGGATCGCCGTGTTGTGTTCCACCACCGGCGCTTGCGGAAGATTCAAGTCTTCATCCGTGCCAGACCGTATATCGCTGCTCCCCTGATACCCCGGCAATGCACGGTCATCCGCATACGGCTCGTCCATGTCGTATTCCGCGTTGTACCCGTGCTTCAGAATCCCAGTCCCATACATGAGCGCGTTCCAAAGCATGTCGCGCTCCTGATCCTGAGCCGCCATTACCTGACGTTCACGAATAAGTACCTGCTCCATCACCGGAGCAACCGCTTCACCCAACGGAGTGTTACCCTTAAAAAACATCGTTGGGTTCTGGAAGTACAAGCTCGCCATCATCTGGCGAATATTCACCAGCATCCAATTGATAGCGATACGATCCTCATACTTCACCGAACCGTAATAATTGCCCCGGTAAAACTCCCTAAGCCGCTGCCAGCGCAACTCATGCTTTTCACGCGCCTTGTAAGCCCGCGTGATGCGCGATTCCCATACCCGGAGTTCGTCTTTACCTACTTTGGAGGGAAGTTTCATCAGTTGTACGCTATCGCAGAAACGCGAATGGCTGTCGATTCATCCATTACGCGATCCTGGCCTATCCATGTTTGCTCACCCTGAATCAACGCCGGGTCCAACCAGTCCTCGTATTTCGGCGTAGCGGATTTCGTTTCCGGCTTCTTCCCCGGAAACATGATGTGCTCTATCTGAGCAAGCGCGTCGATGATGTCTTTGCGCTTGAATCGCGGGAACCGGATCAGTTCTTCTTCCGCCTTATCCCTGTTCCGGCAATTGCGCAGGAAATAGATCATCCCGTTTTCAAACCACGGCTGAAGCCCCCGGATACGTTCATCCTTATTCGTCTCGCTCTGTTCGCCCTTCAACCACGCCCACGGGATATACGTCTTCTGCTTCATCATCTCCTGTCGCATGAACGGTTTCAGACTCCGCTCATACGGACCCGGTTCCATCCCAACCCGGACAGGCCGCTTCTCCGCGTCAACCTGCTGACCTCGGATAAGTTCCTCGATAATTTTCTGCCCGGTGAAGTTGCCCCAAAAGATGTCTGTGATATAGACGTTACTGTCCGAATCCACCGCCCCCGTCACTATCGCCGTCCACGAGGTCTTTGTTTCCTTCTCGGAACTCAGGTCGCATACACGGAAGTACCGCATATGCCCCTCAGGAACCCGGTCAATGGTCTGTATCCATTCCGGTTTGAAGATTTGCAGGTCAGTGGGAACGGGGTTATTCTCATACTGGCAGGCATACACCCATGTCCCCATCTTGCGCTTGACCGCTGGCAACGATTTACGCGCATTGGCCGGATTCTCAGGACACGGCAAATCGTCTTCCAGTTCAGTGAACCGCGTCGGAAGAATCGGCTTGCCTTTCGAGTCGTAACACGACTTCACCACGATGTCATATTCACCGGCCAGTGTCGGCGTCTCGATGATCGTCCCGTACAAATCCGAGAAGTCATACCGGGTGCCAATCATCATTTCGCGTGCACCCGGTTCCAACAGGGCTTGACAATGCTGATGGTATTCCTGCGTCTTCGCCATCAGTTCCGGACTCGCCACACTGTCTTTCGTAACGAGGTCGTCAAAAATAATCAGGTCGTAATGACGCCCCGTCACCTGCGCATCGTGCGAACTGTATTCAACCGTGTCTTCTTTGTAATGACCGTTCCGATGCAGCAACAGCCCCTTGCCCGACCACTTCTGAGGACGGCCAGACTT
>JAKPPK010000115.1 GCA_029547385.1 Candidatus Latescibacterota bacterium | reverse complement strand
CGCGAGGTCCGCCTTGTTGCGGTCGAGATACACATCCAGTTCCTGCGGCGCGTCCACGAAATACCGCAGGCGGAAATCCCCGCTTGCGCTCACCGCGTCCAGAAGGCTCCTGCTGGAGGCCGACCTGTCCATGTCGCACACCGCAACCGGAACCTCCCGCAGATCCGTCGTCGCGGCGTACCCGAGGATAAAAAGCTGGAATACCGGCGCAACAATGAGGATCCCCAGCAGCCGCCGGTCGCGCCGGAGTTGAGCAAATTCCTTCCGGACGATTTCCAGGATGCGCCTCATGCCTCGCTCCGGTTCCGGGTGCGAACCACCGCGATTCCCAGTATGAACACGGCAAACGCAGTCAGATAACCCAGCTCGGCAAGCCACGCCTGCGGTCCCGTCCCTTTGAGCAAAATGCTTCGCATGATCACCAGAAAATGCCGCGGCGGCACAATCGCGGAAACCCACTGAAGCGCACGGGGCATGCTGGCGATGGGGAACACCATTCCGGAAAGCAGCAGTGCGGGCAAAAGGGTGATGATCAGGCTGATCTGCAACGCGAGCTGCTGCGTGTCTACAAGCGTCGAAACCCACAGCCCCAGACCCAGCGCGCCCAGCAGAAACACGAACGTCGTCACAAACAGCCACGGGATGCTGCCGCGCAACGGCATCTCGAACAGCACCATAGCCGCCGCGATGACGAGCCCGCTGGTCAGAAGGGATACGGCGAGATAGGGAATCGTCTTCCCCAGAATGAATTCACCTGATCCGAGAGGACTTACCGCCAACTGCTCCATCGTCCCCCGTTCCTTTTCTCGAACCACCGAAAGGGAAGTCGCCACCGTTCCCGCAAGCATCAGAAGGTAGCCTATCAAGCCAGGCACCAGAAGCTGCGAGCTCTTCAGTTCCGCGTTGTACCACACGCGTGGCTCGATAACCACCGGCATCGCCGGTTGCGTAATTCCCCTCGCAAGAGTGAACTCCTGCAACTGCGCGGCCGAAAACTCCCGCGCCTTTGCCGTGAAGTACGCAAGCGCAATACTTGCGGTGTTCGCGTTCGAACCGTCAATCAGCACCTGCGCAGTCGCGGTTCGCCCGTCCCGCAGCGCTTTCCCGAAATCCGGCGGAAAAACCAGCACGGCCAGCGCATCGCCCGTGTCCAGCCACCGTGTGGCTTCTGCCTCCCGGTCAATCGTCCCCGCGAAATCGAAATACTCCGACTGGAAAAGCCCCTCCGTGAACTGTCTGCTGAACGTCCCTTTGTCATGGTCCAGAACAACCACGCGTATGTGCTTCACGTCAAACGTCAGGGCATACCCGTACAGTGCCAGAAGAAGAGCGGGAACCAGAAGCAGCACCGAAAGACTGATCATGTCCCGCCGCATCTGACGGAATTCCTTCACAATAACGCCGTACAACCGCCACAGCCGTGCCCGGTTCATCTCCCGCGCACCTCCGCCGTCGGAGCTTCCGCGTCCGCCTGCTCGATAAGCGCGATAAACACGTCCTCCAGCGAGGGCGGCACCTCCGCAATCCCGTCAATCCCCGTCCCGGCCTCACCGAGCCGCGCAATGATCGCCGCCGAGGTCTCCTTCGGCGTGTCAGTAATCACGTGCACCGACGCCCCGAACAGCGCCACCCGCCGCACGCCGTCCACCTCCCGGAGAAGCTCCACCGCGTTGTTCGCCTCCCTGCACCGCACGGAAAGAATGGTTCCCCGGATCGCCGTGTGCTTCAGCTCTTCCGGAGTCCCCAGCGCGATAACGCGGCCCCGGTAGATCAGCACCAGACGGTCGCAATGTTCCGCCTCATCAAGAAAGTGGGTCGTCACGAACACCGTCGTGCCATGTCCCGCAAGTTCGTAGATCAGGTCCCAGAACCGACGGCGGGAAATCGGGTCCACCCCCGACGTCGGCTCGTCCAGAAACAGTATCGGCGGCTCGTGCAGTATCGCGCATCCGAGCGCAAGGCGCTGCTTCCACCCCCCTGCAAGCTCTCGCGTCAGGTGGTCTTCCCGGCCCTTAAGACCGGCCATTTCCACCGCCCACGCCCCTCGCTCCCGCAATTGCTGCGCCGAAAGCCCGTAGATGCCTCCATAAAAACGGATATTTTCCGCAACCGTCAGGTCCGGATAGAGCGAAAACCGCTGCGACATGTAGCCGATGTGCTCCTTCACCCGGTCAGGCTCACGCGCAACGTCGAACCCTCCCACCAGCGCTGTTCCCGAAGTGGGCGCAAGAATCCCGCAGAGCATCCGGATTGTCGTGGACTTGCCCGCCCCGTTCGGACCCAGAAATCCGAATATCTCGCCCCTGTTCACGCGCAGCGTCACCCGGTCAACGGCAACGAATTGCCCGAATTTCCGCGTGAGATCGCGCGTTTCTATTATCGGCGCGGACCCTTCAGCCATCGTGACTTCCGCCTTCAGTCCTGTGTCCGCTCGGCGCCGACCACGTACGCAAGGTTGGCCGCCGCCGTCCTCTGGTCCGTCCGTGCCTGTACCAGATCAAGCCGCGCCCGTTCCAGCAGAATCTGCGCATCCAGAACCTCCGTGTTCGTCGCCGTCCCGGCGGAGTACCGCGCACGCATGTTCCGATGATATGCCTCGGCGCTCCGCACTCCTTCCTCGGCAACTGCCACCCGGCGGTTCCCCTCGATTACCGCAAGACGCGCCTGCACCACCTGCAACGTGATGGCGTCGCGCACCTGGTTCAATCGCTCGTCCACCTGCCGCTCTTCGGCGCGCGCCCGCGCCGCCTGCTGCCCGACCATACCCCAGTCCCAGGCCGTCCACGTCACTCCTATACCGGCGTTCCATGTGGCGTGCCAGGCATCCCGGGTCGGAAAGTAGCGCTGATTCGGGTTTGATACTTCGTAGTTCGTCTGAAACATCACCGAAGGAAGTTTTCCCCCCTCCGCAACCGCGGTCCCGCGCTCCATCGCCTGCTTCCGGAACGCGAGCGCGCGAAGCTCCGGGCGGTTCGCAATCGCCGCCGATACCAGCGCGTCCTGTTCTGGAACGGTCGGCAAAACCACCGACGGCGAGTCCACCAGGGCAATCTCCGTGGTTACCGGAACCGAAAGCAGATTGCACAGCGTGGCGCGAACCAGCTCGGACGCGTTCTCCGCCTGAATCTGCCGCAGTTTCGCCTCCGCCAGCCGAACCTGGACCGCCAGAATGTCGTCTGCCGTCGCCATCCCGGCTGCGTGCAGCCGTCGCACATCCTCAAGATGAGCCTCGGCGAGCCGTACCGACTCCGAAATCACGCGCTCCGCCGCCCGCGCCGAATGCAGCCGCCAGTACACCTGCTCCACCCGGTTCCCGACTTCGGATTGACTCGCCGCAAAGTCCTCTCCGGCAGCTTTCGCAGCGTATTCAGCCGCCTTTTCGCGGTTCTCCAGACGAAAACCCGTAAACAATGGCACCTGCGCCGTCGCAGTCAGGTTGTACGAATTCAGAACGGAAGGCCCGAGAGAAACCTGCGTCGAGGGCGTCGTAATGCTGGTTCCCGGACCGGTTGGGATCGTCAGGGAAGGCGTCATGATCACCGGGTCCGGCACATCGCTGAGTCGCGCATACCGCGCGCTGAGCGACACACCCGGCAACCGCGCCGCGCGCGCCTCGTTCTTCTGCGCCGTGGCCGAAATAACCGATTGGGCAGAGGCTCTGATACCGGCGTTCTGGGTCATCGCAAGCTCACGCGCTCGCGCTACCGTGAGGCGGAGCGCGTTCCCCGCGGCCTCCGTTTGAGCAACACCCGAACTCCAGAGCCCCAGCCCGGTGCCGATAGCCGCGAGGCTTACGCCGTACCACCGTGTCCTTCTCATGCTGCGGTGCCTCCTTCGGAGGGATTAACCGGCCCTTCCGAATGCCGTATCTCGGATATGAATGCGTCCTCAAGCGACGGGGGAATCTCACGGATGGACGCCACGCGGAATTGCATCTCTTCTAGCGCCTCCTGAAGCCGTTGCGTACCCGCAACCACGTCCTCCACCGGAACATGGATGCGCGAACCGAACATCTGCGCTTCCTCCCATTCCGGTGCCTGTTTCATGGCGCGGTACGCCGCCCGCGCATCCTCACACACAACTTCCAGCAGCCGCTTCCCGAATGTCTCCACAATCGCCGCCGGGGTGTCCCTTCGGATAATCCTGCCCTCGTGCATCAGCGCCACCGTGTGGCATCGCTCCGCCTCGTCCAGATACGGCGTCGCCAGCACAACGGTGATCCCCTCGCGCAGAAGGTCGGAGAGGATGATCCAGAAATCCCGGCGCGAAACCGGATCCACCCCTGTCGTCGGCTCATCGAGGAATATCAGGCCGGGCGAATGGATCAGCGTGCACGCCAGCGCCAGTTTCTGCTTCATTCCGCCGGAAAGGTTCCCCGCAAGACGCCGGCGGAACGGCGCCAGCCGCGTGAACGAGAGAAGCTCTTCCCTGCGCTTCTGGAATCGCCGTACCCCGTGAATCTGCGCGAAAAACTCAATGTTCTCGTCAACCGTCAGATCGCCGTACAGACTGAACACCTGTGAGAGATACCCGATACTCCGCTTTACCGCGTCCCGTTCGCGAACCAGATCATGTCCCAGAACCGTCGCCGTCCCGGAGGTCGGTTTGAGCACACCGGTCAGCATCCGGATCGTCGTTGTCTTACCGGCTCCGTCCGGGCCCACCAGCGCAAGCATCTCGCCCCGGCCCACGGAAAAACTCACGCCGTTCACCGCGTGCGTGGTGCCGAAAAACCTCGTCAATTCTCGGGTTTCAAGCGCTGCTGCGGGCATGGTTCCGCCGGCGCGCGCAACATGGTCCGTCATTGCGGTGCACCGGCTCCGTCACCGGCTCGAAACGCCGCGTCCGCGGGCAGTCCCGGTTTGAAGAACCCGTCCGGATTCTGAAGCGAAATCTTCACGGCGAACACGAGCTTCACCCGGTCTTCCTTCGTCTGCACGTTCTTCGGAGTGAACTCCGCCTTCGGGGATATCCAGGATACCCTACCGCTGCGCGGATGATCAGGCTCGCCGTCCAGCGTTACCTCCGCCGTGCCGCCCAGCCGCACCTTTGCCAGCTCGACTTCCGTCAGATACACCTTCAGCCAGACCGGGTCCAGTTCCGATAGCGTCACAATGGTCCCGCCCGAGGGAACCATCTCCCCCGGTTCCGCGATCCGCTGCGTCACGTAACCCTTCCTGGGCGACCTCACCACGCAGTCGGCGATCCGTTGAGAGACGGCACTCAATGCCGCTTCCGCCTGCTCCACCTGCGCCCGCGCCGCCGCGATCTGCTCCGAACGCGTTCCCGCCCGAAGTTTTGCCAGCGTCGCCCGTGCCATCGCCTGTGCCGCTTCGGCGGACCGCACGCGCGTCCGCGCGTCATCAAGCTGTTTCTGGGGTGCCGTCCCGGTCGCGGCAAGCTGGCTCACCCGTTCCAGGTCGAGCCTCGCCGCTTCCAGCGCAACCGAAGCCTGTTGTTCTGCGGCCTCCGCCTGCGCGATGTCCTCCCGTTGCGGGCCGTTCAACGCAAGCTGGAGATTCGCCCGCGCCACACGCAGTTGCGCCTCAGCCTGCGATTTCTGCCAGTCCAGGTCCGAGTGATCAATCACCGCCACAACCTGCCCAGAATCCAGCAGATCGCCTTCCCGCGGCAGAACCTCCCGAAGGATGCCCGGAACCTTCGTGGCGATGTTGATCTCGGTGCACTCAATAACCCCGCTCGCCGTGATGTCCCCGTCAGATGCACCCCGCGAGCACGCGCCCAGGCCGATCGCCAGCACCGGAGCTACCCAAGCCATTTTTCCCATTTGTCTTCCCTTGGAATCGTGGACACCCGTGTCGAATCCTGTTCCTTCAGCACGCCGTGTTGCAGGATCTCCATGACGTTCCGCCTCCGGTCGGCAAAAAATTGACCGGCTTTTCGGTCTTCTATCTGGAGCATGGAACTCAGAAGTGGCTCTGCGAGGAAGGAAAACGCAACCATCCCGAGAACCGAGATCAACGTGTGTTTCGGGTCAATCTCGTGGATGACGCCCTCGTGGATTCCCCGCCGGATCAGATCAATCGCCGGTTTCGCGCCGACAAAGCTCGCCCTGTGCTGCGCCTGCGGAAGCGCCCGCATCACGATCTCCCCGCCGGCCAGCAGGTCCATCATGATCAGCCGCGGCACATGGGGTTTTTTCGAAAGGGAATCGAGGTACGTGTCGACCAGCATCAGGAACCGCTTCTCCGTGGGCACGTCTTCGCCCTTCAGAACGCCCTGCACGCGTTCCATGATCCCCTGAACTGCAGCGGATACGACGGTTTCGTACAGCTTTTCCTTGCTGGTGAAGTAGTAATGCAGCATCGCTTTGTTGATTTGTGCCCGGTCAGCGATCTCCTGCATTCGTGCTCCGGATAGCCCTTTGTCGACGA